>CAZKIZ010000300.1:0-4465 GCA_964552935.1 uncultured Rhodohalobacter sp.
TCTTTCAGAGATAACTTATACGGCAGTTGTCTTCTGTAATCTATTCCGTATGCCATTCCGGATTCTTCTGAGACCTGTATACCCTCCATTATGTTCTCCGGTTGATCTCCATCTGTATCAATTATAACACCTCCTGTTCGGACGAGATCGGCATGATTTACAGTTTGATTTTCGTGCTCATTACAGGAAAGCAAAGAAATAAAGATCCCAAACAGCAGGGTTAATTTTATTTTGTTTTGTGCCATCGTGCTTCAATTGGTATTGATGAAATTTATTAAAAAAGGCATAAACGTGGATTATATCCAAAAAAAGGTCTGTCCAATCTATCTGTTCATGATGAATAAATCACATGGTCAAATATTAAGCCGGTTTTAAGTTATAGATATCAATTTCTTCTAATCAGTAAAAACAGAAATGGTATTTCTCGTACCGGCACCAAATTCCGCCATGACACAAAATTCCTGTGTAATCTCAACGCTCATCATCCACAAAAGAAATACCATTTCTCAGTCAACGAAAACTTTCCGAACCTTTGGTATTGCAATCATAAATAATAACCCCTATTTTTATCGACTTGTCAATTTTGCAAAACAAAAAAGAGAATCTCGTGAACACGATTAGTAATAAAACATTTTCGGCTACACCGTCGACTATCGAAAAAAAATGGGTGCTTGTTGACGCTGAAGACCAGCCACTGGGCCGGTTAGCCAGCAAGGTAGCGACCATACTACGCGGAAAAAATAAGCCTGAATTTACTCCACATATGGATACAGGCGACAACGTAGTTGTAATTAACGCGGAAAAAGTAGCGCTGAGCGGTAAAAAAATGACCGACAAGCAGTATTTCCGCCACACAGGCTACCCCGGTGGCGAAATCTTTACCAGCGCAAATGAAATGCTGGAAAAAGATCCTACCTCACTGGTAAGAATGGCCGTTAAAGGCATGCTGCCTAAAAATAAACTTGGCAGCCAGCTGCTGAGAAATATTCGAATTTTTGCCGGTCCGGTACATACACTGACCGCTCAAAAACCTGAAAAAATAGAGATCGACTAAACAGTTATCATGGCAAAAGAAAATTATATTGGACGACGAAAAACTTCCACTGCCCGCCTTTATATCAAATCGGGAAGCGGATCATTTATAGTAAATGGTCAGCCCATTGAAGAATACCTGAGTACTCAGGCCAGAATCAACGTAGCAAAGATGCCGCTCGAAGTTACTGAGCTTGACGGCCAGTACGACATCAAGGTAACCGTTCGCGGTGGTGGCGTTACGGGTCAGGCCGGAGCTATTTCTCTTGCGCTTGCACGTGCCCTGGATGATTTGAATGAAGACGTACACTCCAAGCTGAAGGATCTGAGCCTGCTTACACGTGATGACCGTATGGTTGAGCGTAAAAAGTACGGACAGCCCAAAGCACGGAAGAAGTTCCAGTTTAGTAAGAGATAAACACGTTACATGGTGCAGGGCGCAAGGCTCAGGTGGAAACCATTCCGTTTCTTAAACCTGCCCTGTTCACTATTAGCAAGGTACTAGGTGCAGAATTTAAAATTCCCTGTACCCTGCGCCTTGAACCCTGAGCCCTGAAATACACATACACAGCGACCCTTCGCCGAGTGTTCCGGTTTCGAAGAATTCGATCCGGGATTAGCGCATCGGGGATGACCTGTGTAGAGGACTAACTCAAAAACAAGTTAAAATAATTATGCCTAAAGCAGCATCCGTAGAAGAACTATTGAAATCAGGCGCCCATTTTGGTCACCTGACCCGCCGTTGGAACCCGAAGATGAAAGAATTCATCTTTATGCCACGAAACGGCATCCACATCATCGACCTTAAAAAATCTCACCACTACCTGCAGGAAGCCCTCGATGAGGTTACAAAACTGGCAAGAGCAGGTAAAACCATCCTCTTCGTTGGAACGAAAAAGCAAGCCCAGGAGATCGTAAAAACTGAAGCGATCCGTTGCGGAATGCCTTTTATTACTCACAGATGGCTGGGTGGAATGCTCACCAATTTCAGCACAGTGCGGAAGAGCATCTCCCGAATGGAAGAGATTGAGCAGATGAAAACAGACGGTACGTTTGAAGAGCTCACTAAGAAGGAAGGCTTGATGCTGGAGCGCGAGCAGGAAAAACTTGAGCAGACTCTTGGCGGTATTGCCAATATGAACCGTCTGCCGGGTGCAATTTTTGTAATTGACACCATCAAAGAAAATATCGCAATGAATGAGGCTGTAAAGCTGAACATTCCGATTGTTGCCATGATTGACACGAACAGCGATCCTGACACGCCGGATCATATTATTCCGGCAAATGATGATTCAGCCCGAACCATTCAGCTTGTAACCGGTCAGGTTGCAGATGCCATTATTGAAGGCAATGCCGAACGTGAAGCGCTGAAAGAGGAAGAGCTGATGGAAGAAGCCGCGCAGGAAGCGAGATCAAAATCTGTTTCTGATGACGATGATGATGAAGACGTTTCAGTAAAAGATGCTGCATCTCCTTCAAAACGACGTAAGCGAAGAAGGCGCAAAGAAGATTCCGACTCCGATCAGTCTGATCCGGAAAAAGAGGCGTCAGATGAGCTTCAGCCCCAGGATGCTGCAGATGATACGGAAAGCAAAGAAAGCAAAAGCAGCGAGAGCAAGGATGCAGCGGCTGACGGCGACGAAGATTCCAAAGAGAAAGAAACGAAATAACTTTAACAGAATTAATTTCCAAAACCGATGAGCATTAGTGCAAAAGATGTAAAACTGCTGCGCGATAAAACCGGCGCCGGCATGATGGACTGTAAAAAGGCTTTGAAAGAGTCTGATGGCGACATGGATAAGGCGATTGAATTTTTGCGCAAAAAAGGGCAGAAAGTATCCGAAAAACGCGCCGACAGAGAAGCGGATCAGGGATTGATCCTTTCAAAGATCAGTGATGATAAGTCTAAAGCTGTACTCCTGGAGATTAACTGCGAAACAGATTTTGTTGCCAGAAATGAAGATTTCCAAAACCAGGCACAATCGTTTATCGATGTAGCTTTTGAAAAAGATGTCGATTCAGTTGGCGATCTTCTCAAAGAAGAGGTGGACGGCATTACGATCGAAAAGCACCTTGAATCTATGGTCGGCAAAATTGGCGAGAAGATTGAAATCAATCGGCTTGTGCTGGTGAAAACCGACGGTGCGATGGTAGATTATATCCACCCCGGCAACCAGCTGGGCGTACTTGTTGAATTTGAAGGGAGCATCGATTCCGAAGAGATCGGCAAAGACGTGGCAATGCAGATTGCAGCGATGAATCCGCTGGCTGTTGTAAGAGACAGTGTAGACGCCTCTGTTGTAGAAAAGGAGCTTGAAATTGCTAAAGAGCAGCTGATCAACGAAGGTAAACCTGCTGAGATAGCAGAAAAAGCTGCTAAGGGCAAACTGCGGCGATTCTATGAAGAGCGCGTGCTGCTGGAACAAAAATTCGTGAAAGACAACGGCATCTCCGTTAAGGAGTACCTGGAGCAGAACAGCGCTCCGCTGGTTAAGTCGTTCCATCGCATCCAGCTCGGTGATTCATAATCACTTAATGATTTTAAAGGCTGCCATTTTTGGCGGCCTTTTTTTTGACCTGCTAATTTCAAATACCATCTTATCCTTTTGGCAAATCAATACAAGCGTATACTTCTAAAATTGAGCGGAGAAGCCCTCTTGGGCGAACAGGGACACGGCATTGACGGCGATATCCTGAGCCTTTATGCAAATGAGATCAAAGCGGTTCACGAAGAGGGAGTTGAGATCTCTATTGTGATAGGCGGCGGCAATATTTTCAGGGGCGTTAAGGGAGCCACCCTCGGGATGGATCGCGTTCAGGGTGATTACATGGGCATGCTGGCCACTATGATCAATGCCATGGCCCTGCAGGATGCCCTTGAGAGAAAAGGAGTTCATACCCGACTGATGAGCGCTATTCGAATGGAAGAGATTGCGGAACCTTATATCCGCCGGCGAGCGATCAGGCATCAGGAGAAAGGGCGAGTGATCATATTCGGAGCCGGAACCGGCAATCCATATTTCACTACCGATACCGCCGCGGCCCTGCGTGCCATCGAAATTGAATCTGATGTTATCTTGAAAGGAACCCGCGTTGACGGTATCTACGATTCCGATCCCGAAAAAAATGAGGGTGCCAAAAAATACGACGTAATTTCCGGAGATAAAGTATTAGACATGAGACTGGATGTGATGGACCTGACCGCCTTTACACTCTGCCGGGAAAATAAAACGCCTATCATTGTGTTTAACATGAATGTACCCAATAACCTCAAAAAAGTAGTCTGTTCAGAGGAGGCCGTTGGAACGACTGTAGTTTGGGATGAACCTGAGAATTCGTAAATTTGTCCACCTTGAATTTATGTTGTATTACTCTGATAGTGTCGAAATATCATAAGTCCCCCCTTAACAAAGGGGGATTTAGGGGGATTGTC
>CAZKIZ010000301.1:0-4462 GCA_964552935.1 uncultured Rhodohalobacter sp.
AATTTCTCTGATTTCTAGATCAATATTACTAAATCCGGCTACAAAATTCAGATCAAAATAAGCTTCAAAATTGCGACTAACACCCGCCCCGACGCCTACTCCGAGCGGCTCCACACTTACAGACTGATCTATAGTACCTGAGGTACCTATGCCGACCGATAGTGCAAAGTCTCCGCGTACTTCTGTTTTCAATGATTTTGAAGTATCGATAATAGTTGTATATGATGCTTTAAATTCACACTCGTTAGCCGGAAAACAGTTGTTAATGTCGTATTTAACATCGTTAAAGACATCAAAATGAATCGGCGGGGCATTTAAAATAACTAAAGGCTGTAAGTCTCCGGTATCCTCAAAGTAGTCTGGCTCCCCAAGTCTAAATGCGTAGCCGTCAAAACCGCCTGTTGCCAATGCATAACGCCTTGGCCCGGCTGAGCCCACGTCGATATGTTCAGTTCTAAGTATCTGGCCAACGTCATCTCGCCTCCATGCATTATTGGTTTTATCATAGGCACTAAAGGCTCTCAGTTGAAAATAATTTTCACCGGAACTGTTTCTGTTCACTGCTACGATAAATTCATTCAATCCATTCTGGTTGATATCCGCTATTTCCACGTAATCATAGGACAATCCGAACTGACTTGAACTCTGGGCAAATTTAAATTTTTCCTCAAACTTAAATGAATCATTTATATCAAGAACATAGTGTGTTCCCTCGGCTGCAAAAACCACTTCATCCAGCCCATCCCCATCCAGATCCCCCGTTTTTATGGCCATTGGATCCATTCCATTGGAATCAAATACCAGGTTATTTGCTAAGCGGTCTAAATTATTCAGTGAATTATTTCCCTGATCATATGAATATGAATAAAGAAAGGTATCATTTGCATTGGGGGCACCCAAGGCATCATAAGACATTGCAATAAGAAGTTGATCTTCATCTCCATTAATAAGCTTACCAGATCCAAGGGTGAAACGAATCTGAGAATAATCATATAAACCTGAAACGTCTTGTATACTGGTTACAATAGGGTCCAGGCGTACCAATTCTTCATTGCTGTTAAATTCGAACCTGTGTAGGTTTAAGGCCCATCTGTTATTAGTTCCATTTTTAATAAGGCTGGCTACTACGATTTCGGGATTGCCATCACCATCCATATCAGCTATTGTAAGTGCAGCCGGAGGATGGGTATATCCAATATTATACACTTGCTCAACTGTAAGAGAGTCTTTTAAATCCGGTATTAAATTTTCATCTGTACCCAAAACTTCTAAATGAATTCCCTGATCTTCCCCCTTATATACAACAATAATCTCATCACGCCCGCTACCATTCAGGTCGGCAACTTCCAGTAAAATACGACCCTGAAGATAATTTACTTCACTGGTAATGGGGCCAGTAATTGTGTATGAGCTTGCTGCATTCCACATCGCTTCGGTGGAATCAAATTTTGGGATATACAGTTCAATAGTACCATTCAGGCCTTCCCAGGCAGCTACCACATCATCATATAGGTCATTATTTAAGTTTCCTGATGCAGCTACCATTTGTTTACTTCCACCTACTTCATTGTTAGCAAAACCTCTCGCAGCATTATCCTGAATATCCAGAAGATCATTTTCAATATCATACTTGATGACCTTTTGAAAGCTGATGGTGCTTCCGCCTGTTTCTTGCCAAAGCATGAATATGTTATCCGTCCTGATCTCTTTTCCAATCAGATCTGCAAACGGCCCCTGTGAGGATTGTGCCATTATATCTGAAGTGATCATCAAGCAAATGCCAACTGTGATTAGTGTCAATAAATTTTTCATTGTGGTGTCCTGTTTAAGTTATTCAAATAAGAGTTTTGGTAGTTCCGTCAGATCAACCTTGAGTATAAATTTTTCTGCACTGGCTTGTTTTGCTGCTTTTCTCAAATCCTGATCACCATACAAGGTGACCATAAATATTCTTGCAGCAGGATGAGATGACCTGATTTTTTGGGTCGCGGTGATGCCATTCATCTCCGGCATCTCAATATCCATGAGTACTATGTCAGGATGTTCTGCACTGAAATCTGCCACAGCTTCTGCACCGTTACCGGACTCTACAATTTCCAGGCCGTATGGTTCGATGATCGAGCGGATCAGAGAGCGTGTGTTTTTGTTGTCTTCAACAATCATGATTTTCATGCATGGTCCCTTACAGGTTTGAATTCGTGATGCTTGCTTCAGGAAGTAAGGCACCAGATTGCAAAACAGCCATACTTGATCCCATGTAAATCCTTACATGGTTCCATGTATTTTTTGGTTTGGTAAGGTTATTAAAACGGGATCTTCAGATTCGTTCTTTGTTATTGAACGCAAATTTCAGGAGGGCGTATGCTCCGTGCAAGTCCAATTTGGAGCAGATATTGCTGCGATGCTTTTCTATCGTTTTCGGGCTGTTGAAAAGTTCTTCCGCAATCGTTTTGGTGGTTTTTTGGCGGGCAATCAGTTTCAATATTTTTCTCTCGGTGGGTGTCAGGCCTTCTAAAATTTGTTCAATGCCTGATGACCGTCTGTGGCCCGTAGTTCGGCGCATAAGATGATCGGATAACGAGGGGCTGAGGTAGTACTTCCCATCCAAAACGGACTGAACAGCATCCACAATGTCAATCACCGCATTTTCCTTTAATACAAACCCGTTTATCCCGATATCCATCGCTTTATTAAAGGTATCTTCATCGTTATACATCGACATAAAAATGAGGTGGACAGGCAACTGTTCGTTTTGAATCGATTCAACAACAGCAAAGCCATCTATTTCGGGCATCTCGATGTCAAGCAATGCAAGGTCCGGTTTTAATTCACGAATCAGTTTCAGTGCCGTGGCTCCGTCTCCCGCTTCCTGTATCTCTTTGCAGGCGAGTCCGTTTTCCAGGGTATGCCGGATGCCGCTCCGTACAACGGGATGGTCATCAGCTATAACAACAGTGAGGGCCCGGTTTTTCATGATGTGGACTCCGAAATGGGAATTTCAAGGTAAATACTGGTACCCTGCCCTGGCATTGATTTGATCATCAGGTTGCCACCGATCAGATTAGCACGATGTTCAATATCTTCAATGCCAAATCCTTTCTGCCAAAGCTTATCATTCAGGTTAAATCCCTTACCATCATCACGAAGTGTAAACTGAACAAATTCGTTACTAATTTTAAGGGTAATGGATGCAATGGTTGCCTCCGAATGTTTCAGGAGGTTATTCAAACTTTCCTGAATGATCCTGAAAAAGTGGATTTGATGATCTTTCGCAACCAGCGTATCAATATCTTCAAGGTTCTCTCTGAATGTAATTTCAGATGATTCATCTGCGTTTTTTATCATCCTTGAAACAGAACGGGTCAAACCAAATCGCTGCAGATTGTATGGCCGAAGATTGTGGGAAATTTTCCGGATCTCCTGGATTGTTAAAGATGCGGTATTGGAAATCTCATCCAGTTGTGTGGCGATAAATTCTTTGTCAATCCTGTTTTGCTCTGCCATCTGAGCCCTGTTTTTAATAATAATCAGATTTTGTCCGAGGCTGTCGTGCAGCTCGCCTGCAATACGGTTTCGTTCCGATTCCTGTGAATCGATCAGGCGTTTCATAAAATTTTGCTGCTGAACTTGTTTCTTTTTCAGGCTGGTAACTCTGCGGTAATAGATCGAAGGGCCGGAGGTGAGAAAAAAGATGACCACGAGTCCGATAAACCACCAGGTTAACCAAAAGGGTGGGTGCACCACGATTGGGAGGGTGCCCCCCTCCTCATTCCATACACCATGTTCGTTAGCCGCAATAACCCGGAAGGTATATTCTCCAGGCGGTAAACGGCTGAAATAGGCACTACGGCGAGAGCCGGCATCAATCCATTCGGTGTGAAGGCCCTCAAGCATATACCTGAACGTTAAATCCATTGGTTTGATAAAGCTTGGGGCCGCATACGAAATCTCAATTTCATTATGATTTCTTGGTAGTTCAAGGGGCTGTACCGCACGAAAAGATTTGGAATCTAATCGGTCAACTCTTGTGGACAGAAGGCGAACCGATGGAGGGATTTGGTTTTTTTTAACCTCTTGCGGATTCAATGTGGCAACACCGTCGTCGGTGGCAAACCAAAGAGTGCCATCCTGCGCTTTCAAACCGGTAGGCTGGAGTGAGCCGGTTACAAGTTCATTTTTCATGCCTTCTGCACGGCCAAACAGATCAAAGGAAAGCGCAGATTGCTTCCCATCAAGAAAATCATTCACATTCGACTTTTTAATGCGTACAATCCCATCCGGTGTCCCCAGCCAAAAGTAACCGAAATCATCCTCAATTATAGTATAGACACGATCGTTTGGCAATCCTTCGCCCTGGGTGATAGCGGTGATTTCCCCGTCTCTTAATCTGTGCAAGCCCCCATATGTGCCGGCCCAGATATCTCCTGCTGAATCAGCGTGGAGTGATACAATCAACAGATTT
>CAZKIZ010000302.1:0-4458 GCA_964552935.1 uncultured Rhodohalobacter sp.
GTCTGGATTAAATAACGGCTAAAATATGAGAGCAACGCTGTTTTGGGCCGTCCCTACCCGGGACTGGCATATCAATACCTGAACGAGATAAGAAGCGCCAGGTGCATGTATCTATGTTAGTTTGAATCTGTCATCGATAACTGTCCAAAAGGTTTTCAGCTTCCACATCGCTTATTAGACAGTTTCTTCTCATTCAAGAATTGAACCCGGTTCAAATAGCCTTTAGTTTGGTGAAACAGACAATTCCTTTGCTGAACTGATCTTCAACGTTGAACCCAGCCCGTTCGAAAAGTGCGTTGCTCTCATCAATCGTCCAGAATTGTAGTCCTCCAAAACCGGCCGGTCCCTGCAGAAGTTTGCCGGCAATTGAGCCCGCCTTCAGGAGATGCATCATAAAAAACAGACCGTCTTTTTTGATAACGCGCCGGCACTCATAAAGAACTTTCAGCTCATCGGTGAGTTCATTGAGGGTGCCGCCCATCATCAGTCCGTCGAATGTACCGGCAAAAAATGGCATCTCGCGGGCATCGGCACGAATCAGAAAAAGATCAACCGATTCTTTCGCTGCTTTTTTTCGCGCTTCCGATAACATCGGCCGGGAGAAGTCAATGGCCGCGACTGAAGAATCCGCGCAGAATTTTTTTACCGTACGCCCGTAGAGTGCTGTGGAACAGCCCACATCGAGATAGAGGCCGCCCGGTTTTGGTTCCAGCCAGTCGGTCAGAAGCTCTTTCTCTTTTTCGATAGGAAACGATTCCCCGGTGAGAATAGAGAGCGACTGATTCCGCCAGAGATCTTCATAAACCGATGCGGTGATCCCGAAATGATTGCTCTGCTGGGCAAGGGAGTAGGCGTGTTTTTTTGTAAACAGATCGGCAATGTTGCTTTTAATCACGTACTCCTTTCCATTACCTGATGTGAGCGTTCCGGAGTAAGGTTCCGACAGTTTTGAGGCGGCTTCCGGAAGAAGAATGGAGTGCTGGTCGCTGTCGGGTGCACGTAATTTAAGGTCCATAAGGCATTTTGAGTCTAAGGGTTAGGCATGTTACGACACAACACCGGCGGAGTTACAGGGGTTCTTTTTTCGGAAAGGAAGATTAGAAAAAGGAACGAAAGAATCGTTTATGAAAGATAGAAACCGTCATGTGCTCTGTGCGTCACTTCTGAATCACAATCGATATTTGCGCCCCTTTTTCAACGCCGAGCATCTCGTGGGCGTCCCCTTTGTTGATGGCAATTTCGAGCATGCCTGAGCTACCGATATAGGCGGCGGGCTCACCTTCAGTTACGTCCCCGAACGTCTCTACCAGTCTGTCAAGAATGGTATTTCCCACATAAATTTTGATATTGGCTCCCTCACCCGTCTCATCGATCATCTCTTCGGGAATGTTGGTTACCAGGTTTCCAAAACGGTCGATATGTACAATCCAGCCCTGCACTCCGTCTTTGTCGGAAATGGGAACGGCCCACCGATAGGTTTCCAGGCTTTCCAGCGGCTTCCCCAGTTCATGGATATCTGTTCCGTTTGCGAGATGCGCGGCCACGGGGGCAAAAATATCTCGTCCGTGAAACGTCTTGGACGGATTAGGGCGCCAGAAGTTGGAATTTGTCAGTTCCACCGCGTGGTGCTTGTACTGGTCGGCAATAAGGGAGAAGATTCCATTGTCGGGGCCCACAAAAAACTGGTCTTCAATCTGCATCGCAATCGGCTTGCGGCTTGTGCCCACGCCGGGGTCAACCACCACAAGGTGTACGCTGTTTGCAGGGAAAAGCATGGCGGAATTCCGAACCACCCACGCCCCGGCCATAATATCCTGGGGCGGAATTTCGTGCGAGATGTCGATCATCCTGATCTCCGGGGCGATCGACAGAATCACCGCTTTTAACACTCCGACATAGTGATCCTGAACTCCGAAATCGGTTGTAAGAGTGATCAGTGAAGGCATCAATCAGGCATAGCTGTTCAGCATCACGGGCATCACGAGCATCAGCATATCTTCGGCTTCATCTTCGTCGGTCGGCTTAACGATACCTGCGCGATTGGGAGTTGAAAATTCGAATGTAGCTTCATCCCCATCCACGTTGCTCAAAATATCGGCTAGATACTTGGCGTTGAACCCGATCTCCATCTCGCCGGAATCATATTCGCAGCTGATGGTCTCCTTCGCTTCACTGCTCATGTCAATATCTTCCGCCCGAATTGTGATTTTATCGCTGCTGAGCTGCAGACGAATCTGCCGGGTGGTGCTGCTGGAAAAAACTGCAACACGCTTTACGGTTGATAGCATCTGATTTTTATCAATCCGCAGAACCTTATCGTTGTCTCTCGGAATAACCGATTCGTAATTGGGGTACTGCTCGTTAATCAGGCGGGTAATCACAATGGTGTTGCCGCTCTTAAACTGCACGTGATCGTCTGAAATGGTAAGATCGCAGTCTGCTCCGTCCAATGCTTTTGATACAAGATTGAGCGCCTTTTCGGGCACAATGAAACTGAGCGGTGTGTCGGAGCTCAGGTTTGAATTCACGAACCGCACCAGCCGGTGGCCGTCAGTCGCCACAAATTTACTTCCTGACGTCCCGATGTCAAAATAGACGCCCATCATAGCGGGACGCAAATCATCCGTGGATACCGCAAACATGGTTCGCTGAATAGCATTTGTAATAAGTGCGGTATCTGTGGTGAGGTGCACGCCCTCACTCATGTTTGGAATATCGGGGTAGTCATCAAAATCTTCGCCAACCAGCTTGTACTTCCCTTTATCGGTGCTGAACGTGACGTTGTGGTTTTCATCAACCGTAAAAAATACGGGGATGTTCGGCAGCTGGCGCAGGGTCTCCTGAAGACGTTTAGCGGGGATGGCAACGGCTCCATCCTCCTCAATGTCCGCTTCGATGTACTCCACTATAGAGATCTCAAGATCGGTGGCCGTAAGCTTGAGGCGTCCATCTTCACTTTCAAACAAAATCGTTTCGAGAATAGGCAGAGTGGCTTTGGTTGGCACTGCTCCAATAACGGCTGAAAGCCCTGCGTTGAGGTCACTGCTGGATACATTAAATTTCATAGCCCGGGATCAAAATGTTGATAAATAACGATCGAATTCAAATTAAAATAAGCCTTTCTTAAGAGAACTTACACTAATAAATCTTCTTGCGCGCCACAACCTTTAAAGGCACAAAATTTACATGTGTGGAGAGCTATTGACAAAGAGGTTCAGCGAATACTTTCTCATGGCTTTCCACCCAGGCGGGACTTTTTCTTTTCCGATCCCGATGGCCGGAGAATACGATCGTTATAAATTGAAGCAGAGATTCGGTGACGGAATCAGTCGAACCGTGTTTCCCGGATGAATACAAAATAGTAGATAATGGCAATCATCACACCGCCACCGATAATGTTGCCTATAGATACGAAAAACAGGTTGCCTGAAATGGCCCAAAACGTCACTTCTGATGGAAGTTCGAGATCAACTCCATCCACTTCGGTAATCAGAGCAAAGAAGAACTGAAACATGTTGCCGGTACTGTGCTGAAAACTAAGGGCCGGCACAGCGGCTACCGGAACAAGCAGCGCTATAAATTTGCTGGTAACGGTGCGTCCTGCCATGGCAATCCACAAGCCAGAACAAATTAATAGATTTCCAAAAATTCCAATTATAATGGTTTCAAATGGATTAAAGGAGAGCTTTTCGGCGGATATGGTTTTGGCGGTTTCCACAAGTGCATTGTCGAATTGATTTACGTGGCCCGAAAAATAGAACAGAGTTACAATAAACATTGCGCCAAACAGATTGGCCGCCAATACAATACTCCAGTTTTTTGATATCTCTAAAAGAGAGAGTTTACCCGATGCCCAGCCCATTGCAGAAAGATTGTTTGTGGTAAATATTTCCGCACCCGATATGAAGGCCATTATATATCCAATAGCGTAAAAGAACGGGGCTACCATAAACGCTGTGCCGCTGCTTATATCAGGATGAGCCAAAATATAGAGCTCATAAAGCGCTCCCAGTGAGATGAAGCCACCCCCCATCAGACCAAGTGTAAATGTCTTATACACCGGGTAGTTGGTTTTTTTGACCCCAATACTCATCACCCGTTTCGCAATGCTGTCCGGATTGTAAGCTTCAAGCTCAAAGGAGCTCTCTTCTTTTATATTCGCATCGTTTTCAGATAAATCTGCCATAAAAAACTTTTAGAATGTATGTGATACCGAATAAAGAGTATCTAAGAATCAAAAGTTCAATTGCAGAAGAATATACGGAACAGCCATAGGGATGGAACAGTGGACCACTCCCGGCACTTTTTTTAAAATCTTAGAATCGAAATCAGGTTTCAAGTGCTGAACGGGAAACAGTCAGAAACTGGGTGTGTCCGTTTAAAATGAAACTCAAACCATAAGAAATGAACTACCTCGGGGCAGAGCCCGCGAGGTATCAACTTAGAAACCATAACTTT
>CAZKIZ010000303.1:0-4434 GCA_964552935.1 uncultured Rhodohalobacter sp.
ACATTCTTCACCAACTTAAATCTTGTCTTCCAACTTCGTATCTTTCGCATAAGTAATTGATCATCGAACGAATCGTTCACTGCGATGGCGCATAATCACTCCCACGGCTCTTCAGAAATTACACTTACTATTGTTTGTGCTGCCTCGCTACTTTTGGGCGCCATTGCCGAATACACGCAGCTTTTGACGGAATCGGCCTCAATCTATCTTTACATTATCTCGTACCTGAGCGGCGGGTATCACGGAGTAAAAGATACTCTAAAACAGCTCGGAAGATTTAAAATCGATATCCATTTCCTGATGATCAGCGCCGCCATTGGGGCCGCAGTCCTGGGTCAGTGGATTGAGGGCGCCATTCTGCTGTTTCTCTTCTCACTAAGCGGTGCCCTTGAACATTACGCGCTCGACAAAAGCCGGACCGCCATCCACTCGCTGCTGCAGCTTCGCCCCTCACAGGCACTCCGTATCAATCCGGATGAAAGTGAGGAGACTGTACCCATTGAAGAGCTGAAAATCGGGGACAGGGTGATCGTTAAACCGGGCGAACACATTCCGATTGACGGAAAGATCATCAATGGTGAAACCACAGTCGATCAATCCGCCATCACCGGAGAGAGCGTCCCCGTTTCAAAATCTGCGAACGACACCGTCTTTGCCGCCACGCTAAACGAAAACGGGGTGATTGAGCTGAAAGTGACCAAACGGCCGGAGGATACAACCGTCTCCAAAATCATAGAACTGGTGGAAAAAGCACAGAAAAACCGGGCAAAAACCCAGCGTTTTCTCGACTCCTTTGAACCAAGATATGCCGTAAGCGTTGTACTGTTTGTGATCGGTTTGATTTTCATCCCGTGGCTGATTTTCGGGCACGAGTTCGATCCCACGTTTTACCGGGCCATGACCGTGCTCGTGGTTGCCTCGCCCTGCGCGCTGATCATCAGTACTCCCGCATCCATCATCTCCGCCATTGCGAATGGTGCGAAGAGCGGCGTGCTGTTCAAAGGAGGCGCCTATGTGGAGCAGACCGTGGAGATCGACACCATCGCTTTCGACAAAACCGGCACGCTGACCGAGGGCAAGCCTGCTGTAACCGGATTCTGGGCGTGGAATAGTGAGACATCAACAATTTCAGACCAGCCGGCCGACACCAATCCGGTGCTCGCTATTGCGGCCGGGTGTGAAATACACTCTGAACACCACCTCGCATCTGCCATCGTTGATAAAGCGGCCGAAATGGAGATTGTGCCACAAAAAACAGAGCAGATGCAGGCTGTTCCGGGAAAAGGTGTTACGGCTAAGCTGAATGGTTCAAACATTTCCGTCGGGAATCTGAAGATGTATGAGGATGTAATTTCCCAGTGGGATTCTCAGCTTCGCGACAGAGCAGAATCTCTCCGAAATGAAGGCAAAACGGTGGTTTTTGTAGTGCGTGATGGAAACCCGATCGGACTCATCGCACTTGCTGATCAGCTCCGTCCGGCTGCGGCCCAAACCATCAAAACACTGAGGGAGCTCGGCATCAAAAAAATGGTGATGCTCACCGGCGACAATCGCGGCGTAGCGGAATCGATCGGCGAGCAGCTCGGCCTCGATGAGATTCATGCAGATCTGCTTCCGGAACAAAAAGTAGACGTCATTGAAGAGCTCAAAGCGGAGGGAACAGTCGCCATGATCGGGGACGGCGTGAACGACGCTCCCGCACTCGCGGTAAGCCATCTCGGCATTGCCATGGGCGCCGCCGGAACCGACGTTGCTCTCGAAACAGCCGATATTGTACTGATGGGAGACGACCTCACCAAACTGCCCTACCTGATCTCCCTGGCCCGAAAATCGAAAAAAGTGGTGTGGCAGAATATCCTTTTCAGCATGGCGGTGATCCTGATGCTGCTTTTAGGAGTATTCCTGATCGACCTTCCCCTGACTCTTGGCGTAATTGGCCACGAGGGCAGTACCTTGCTCGTTGTGCTGAACGGGCTCCGGCTGCTATGGAACTAAAATCAGATATAACCATAAAAGTATGTGTAACTACAACAAATGCGGGATAATACAGCGTCCGGCCCACATAAAATGTTTCAATCTGATGATATAATTTCATTTCTTTCCTACACTCATGATCAGCTCTAGCCGTTATACGGGAGCACCTGTCTGCCAACTACCATTTACCGACAAAGCGTCCTATGAAATCGATTTCAAGAATATCAACGTATTTACTTGCTCTGCTTCTACTCATTGGGTTCCAGTCTCATTCTGCTCACGCTCAAAACCAGGATGAACCCCTCCACTATCAAAGTCTGCAGCATGCGCTCTTTTCCGCCGGTCAGCTGTCCGGGCTCAGCGGTCCTCAAAATGTAACATGGATTGATGGCGGTGAGCGCTACTCCTATATGATTCAGGATCCCGAAACCCGCACCTCAGAAATTCGGGCATACAATCCGGCTGACCAGTCTGACGAACTGATCCTGGACACCTCCGGCCTGACCTTTCCAGATAGTGATCGTCAGTTCGAATTCCGCTCATTCCAGTGGTCTGCTGATTTCAGGTATCTCGTATTTCAATCGAATTTCAGCCCCATCTACCGCTATTCCGGCACGGCCGATTATTACTACTACTCTATCGAAGATGAATCCCTCGATTTGATCGCCGGTGCAGCCTTCACGGCAGAACTATCACCGGACGGCAGAAAAGTCGCCTTCCATCGCGACGGCGAAATGTTTGTTTTTGATCTGGAATCGGGTGAAGAAACCCAGCTCACGTTCGATTCGGAGGAGAATCTTTATAACGGACGTTTTGGATGGGTGTATGAAGAGGAGTTCGGCCTGGTGCAGGCGTGGAAATGGTCGAACGACAGCCGTTATATCGCCTTCTGGCAGAGTGATGAAGATCATGTGGCTCGGTTTGTTTCCACCGACTATGAAGGAAGTTATCCAGAATATACGGATATCCCCTACCCCAAAGTCGGCTCAGAAAACCCGGTTGTGAACATCGGGGTCATAGATACCGAAACCGGCGAAAACCGCTGGATGGACCTTGACATCGGAGATGGCTTGATCCCCAGAATCTACTGGACCAGCAACGACGGTGAACTGGCCGTTGTGTGGACGAATCGTCAGCAAAATCATCTTCAGCTCCACTTTCATAATGCAACGGACGGCAGCGGTGAGATGGTGATGGAGGAAAAATCGGACGCCGGCTGGATTGATGTCTTCGACTTTTTTGCCGGAATTGATGACTACTTCTTCTTCCCGGAAAATCGAGAAGAGTTTTTATGGATATCCGATCGAAATGGGTATAAACATCTCTATCGCTACAGTTACAATGGTGACCTGATGAACCAGGTTACCGATGGTGATTGGGAAGTGACCAACGTTTTTGCCGTCAACTCCAATGAGGAGCGCATCTACTATGAATCTACAGAAGAGAGTCCGCTGGAAAGACATCTTTATTCTGTGAGTTTTGATGGCAGCGGCAAAAACAAATACACGGAAACTGCGGGCCGCCACTCAATCAGCATGGGACCTGACGGCAAATATTTTATTGATACCTGGTCAAATGTGGAGACGCCAACACAGGTTGAGCTCCGCACAACGGAAAATGGCGGTGATCAGCTCGAAATACTGGTAGCCAATGAACGGGTGAAGCAGTACATCGAAGAGTATAACTATTCACCGCGTGAACTTTTCAGTTTCACCACGGAAGACGGCCAGGAACTGGATGGTTATATGATCCGCCCGCCCGATTTTGACCCCGAACATGCGCATCCGCTCATTATGATGATTTATGGCGGTCCGAGTTCACAAGGCGTATACAATCAGTTCGAAACGAACGCCTGGATACAGTACCTCGCCCAGGAAGGCTTTGTCATCGCCAATGTAAATAATCGCGGAAGCGGCGGATATGGCCGTGATTTCGAAAAGGTAGTGTATGAAAATCTTGGAGAGTGGGAAACCTATGATGTGGTTCAAACTGCAAAATATCTCGGTTCATACGACTGGGTAGATCAGGAGCGAATGGCTATCCGCGGCCACAGTTATGGCGGGTATGTTGCCGCGCTCTCTATGGTGCTTCATCCCGGCGTTTTCAAAGTGGGCCTGGTTGGTGCGCCGGTCACTGACTGGCGGCTCTACGACACCATCTACACCGAACGGTACATGGGCCTTCTTGAGGAAAATGAAGAGAATTATATCAACAGTTCTGTGATGGAACACGCACGGCACTTTACCGGAAATATGCTTGTAGCACACTCCTCTATGGACGAAAATGTACATATCCAGAACACCATGCAGATGCTGACCGCGTTCACGAATGCCGGAAAAGATATTGATGTTAGAATCTATCCACCCGGAGCGCATGGCGTGGCGTATAATCAACAAAGCTACCTGCTGCTTCACCAGGTGTACACACGATATTTGAACAGGCATTTGAAGTAGTTCAGGG
>CAZKIZ010000304.1:0-4434 GCA_964552935.1 uncultured Rhodohalobacter sp.
AGGATTCGCAGCCATTCTAACACCGTTATGCCGAACAAATATTTCCAAACTGACACCAGTTGAGCACTAAATTCAGTGTAAGAATAATCAAGGTGACATCCTCCGAAGCACGCCGGCCGGTCGCTCTTCATTCAGTTCGCCCTCTTTTATAACGGCAACTCCGTTCACTAAAACCCAGCTAAACCCTTCCGCCAGAGTATGGGGATCCTCGAATGTGGCGTTATCCCTCACCGCCGCCGGATCAAAAATAAGCAGGTCGGCAGCAAAACCTTCCTGAATGAGTCCTCTCCGTACTGTAACGGTTTCGCCATCGGTGAGACCAAGCGTCTCCGCCGGCAGTCCACTCATCTTGCGAATCGCCTCCTCCAGGGATAGCAGCTCCAGCTCGTTTACATATTCACGGATTATTTTGGCAAACGTGCCGTATCCCCTGGGGTGACGCATGGTTGGGCTTCCGTCTGAACTGACCATCACATACGGATCCTGCAGAAAACGCTGCATTACATCCTCATTCATCACAAAATAAGCGGCGCTCGCACCGCCCGGGCCAATATCGTCAATCAGAACTTCTTCAAACGGTTTACCGAGCTCTTCGGCAACATCGGCCAGCGTCATCCCGGCCCACGGATCTGTCCCAAATAGTGTGGCCTCAGGCCCGTTTCGCAAATTCACGCGGTTCCTCAGGTACTCCTCAAGTTCGCCGCGCCGGCTGGCCGCTACCTCATCAAAATCGTTTGGCGGCAGCGCCCATTCGGGGAACACAATGGAAATGCCGGTAAAGCTGGCGGTGTAAGGGTAGACATCCCCCGTCACCTGCAGGCCATCTTCTCTCGCTTCATTCATCAATTCAAGAACCTCTTCTGCCTGCGAAATCTCATCACCGAAAACAATTTTCATATGCGAGGCGTGCACGGCCGCACCGGATCCGCGCCCCTGTTCCAGCAGCTCGTTCACAGACTCCATAATACGATCATCATCTTCACTGCGCATGTGGCTCATCACCAGGGCACCGGCTTCAGCAACCGGTTCAGCCAGAGCAATCAGTTCGGGAAGATCGGCAAAGGTGCCGTGATCGTACTCCAGGCCTGTACTCATCCCAAAAGAACCGGCAGAAAGTGAATTCCGGATGATTTGCTGCATCTCCTCAATGTATGATTGGTCCAGTCCGGACTCGCGCGGTGCCTCCACGTAACTGCGGAGAGCGTTATGGCCAACAAAGTGAATCACATTCGGACCTGTTCCCCGGCTGTCCACTTCATCCATCCAGCCGGTGATATTGTCCATGCCCGGACTCCGCCCGTCCTGCCCGAGACTAATTGTGGTAACGCCCATCGACAGGAAATTATCGAACCGTGGAGTACTGAGAGGATTTCCGTGCGAGTGGGTGTCGATAAACCCCGGCGAAACAGTGCGGCCGTCTGCGTCGATCACGGTATTGGCGTTTCCTTCACCGGCGTACACATCACCGACGCTGACGATCACGCCATCGTCAATGAGCAGAGATCCGGTGTACGCTTCGGAGCCCGTACCATCAACAATGGTGGCGTTTATGATGAGCAAGTCGTAGATGCTTTCATCATCAGATCCTGTGCAAGAAAAAAGCAGTATTGAAAAGAGGAGTATAAAGAGACGAAAAAAGGAATGGATCATAATCGAATTTCTGGTTGAAATGTCCTCGAAATGATGATAATACAGAAGCGGAGGAGTATCTGCAATGCTGCCTGATGATTATTCCTGCTCTTTTTCCGCCAGCTCCATCCAGCGCATGGTGGTTTCGTCTATTTCATCGGTCAGCTCTCCATACTGCACCGACGCTTTTTGCAGCTCATCCGGGTCGAGGCCGCCATCGCCCATTTTAGTTTCCAGCGCCGATTTCTCCTCCTCCAGCTTCGCTATCAGCTTCTCCAGTTTCTTGATCTCTTTCTGCTCTTTGTAGCTCAGCTTGTCCTCTTTTTTCGTGGCAGGTTTGGTTTTGGCAGGCGCCGGTTTGCGGGCTGATTTCTTCTCTCTTGCTATCCTCCGCTGCTCGGCATCACGCTCCTCTTTTATGTCGCGATACTCCATATAGGTTCCGTGATGATCCCAAATCTCTCCATCGCCCTCAAAGATAAAATAGTGCTCCACCAGCTTATCCATGAAAAACCTGTCGTGCGATACAACAATGAGGCAGCCGCCAAAGTTGAGCAGAAACTCCTCGAGCTTTTGCAGCGTCATCAGGTCGAGATCGTTTGTGGGCTCATCCAGGATCAGGAAGTTGGGATTCTTAATCAGAACCATCATCAGGGCGAGACGGCGTTTTTCCCCGCCGCTGAGTTTGCCCACGGGCGTATACTGCATCTTGCCGGGAAACATAAAGTGCTCCAGGAACTGCGATGCAGAAATCTGCTTACCGTCCGACAGTTCAATCACAGACGCCACCTCTTTCACAACATCAATTGGCCGTGAATTGTCATCAAAATCAACCTCCTGCTGGCGATAGTGCCCGTACTCGATGGTTGCTCCTGTTTTCACCTCGCCGGAATCGGCCTCTTCTTCCCCGGTGATGATTTTCAGAAACGTGCTTTTTCCCACGCCGTTTTTCCCGATGATCCCGATTCGCTCCCCTTTATTGAACGAGTAGGAGAAGTCATCGAGAATAGTAAGATTGTCGTACGACTTAGAAATTTGCTCGAGTTCCAGCACCTGCCCGCCGATTCTGCGAGATGATACATCCAGCTCCAGTTCGGCTTCTTCAGTGGCAGAATTCACCTTATCCTTGGTTTTATGAAACGAGTCAATACGCGATTTCGATTTACTGGTCCGCGCTTTAGGCTGACGGCGCATCCACTCCAGCTCCTGTTTGTAGAGCTGGCCCGCTTTATGAAGCTCTGCCTGCTCCTGGAGTTCGCGCTCCGCTTTTTTCTGAAGGTAGTACGCGTAGTTGCCGTCGTGGTGGTAGAGCTTTCCGGCGTCCATTTCGAGAATGTGATTGCAGACCCGGTCCAGGAAATACCTGTCGTGCGTTACCATCAGAAGCGTTACGTTGCTTTTGATCAGGTAGCCTTCGAGCCACTCAATCATGTCGAGGTCGAGGTGGTTCGTTGGCTCATCCAGGATAATCAGGTCGGGGTTCTCGATCAGGACAAACGCCAGCGCTACCCGCTTCTTTTCACCACCGGAGAGCGTTCCGATCGTTCGGCTCAGGTCGTTGATATCGAGCTTACCTAAAATTTGCTCCATTCGCTGCTCAAAATCCCAGGCGTTGGCGGCATCCATCGCGGCCGTTGCCTTCATGTAGGCGTCCTGCGTGGCTTCGTTAAAGTCCTCCGCCTGCTTTTCAACAGCCTCTTCATACCGCTTGATGATGGCCGTTACATCAGAATCGCCCTGCAGAATATATTCCCGAATGGTCATTTCAGGGTTCAGTTTTGGTTCCTGCATCAGGTACCCGATCCGGATGTCGTTTTGAGTCATCACCTCGCCGGTGTCCTGGCTCTCCTCACCCGCTATAATTCGAAGCAGCGTAGATTTACCGGTGCCGTTTGGGGCTATGAGTGCGGTTTTATCACCCTTTGAGAGTCCAAATGTGATATTTTCGAAAAGATGTGTGATGCCAAAACTCTTGGAGAGATTTTCTACGGATAGATAGGTCATGATGCAGTAATACTTGCGGTACTATAGAGATGATTAAAATTCATCATCAAAATAAGACCTTTTTCCGTCAACCTCTGCCTGCTTCCCAAAATAACTTTAGGGCAAGACTCAGCTCAATGAACGTATCAGCCTAAATTCTATTGGTGAGTGGAGAATCTGATGTATGGCAGGGACTTAACTACGAAAATGTGTGATATATGCAACACTTTGTCATTCCCATATAATACATGCCCTGCCGATTATTTTAATATTGTGTTTCAACAGACAGTTTAAAACTGTCCGGCATCAAGCGGGCAACAGCAGAGAATCAGAACGATCAACGCTTTGGTTAGCCTGATTTCTTCATCTGCCCTTCAGGTGCAGTTGCACAGAATGTACTCGCTGAAAACATAGCCTTAAAATTAAATATTATGGGAAATATATTATATATCGTAGCTGTAGTGTTAGTAATCGCGTGGTTAATTGGGTTCATTGGCTATAGTGCCGGTGGTATAATCCATATTCTGCTTGTTATTGCCGTAATAGCAATTCTGTTACAGGTAATCCAGGGAAGAAGAGCCGTTTAGCGAAGCTCATATGGTTATTAGATGATAAGTATTGTTTATAGCAAGGACTTGGTAGAGTGCGCCGTTTTTTAGCGCTCCTGCCAGAGTCTGATGGTAGTAGATTGGGAAATCAGGGAATTGGTTATTTGTTACCGGTTGTTCGTGATGAGTTTTTAAAAAAGATGAACTTGTCAATTTCCAACTTATACTTTCGACTTTTGGTAAACCAATAACCTATACACCGATAACTAATTCA
>CAZKIZ010000305.1:0-4432 GCA_964552935.1 uncultured Rhodohalobacter sp.
CAAAAAGGGCGTCATCCCGCACTTGATGCGGGATCTCCCATCCCTAATATAGGCAGGAGATGCCGGATCGGAGTCCGGCATGACGAAATTGAGGGTGAATGTTCTTCTTCCCCGCCCTTTTTGGACAGCCTCGAACTCTGAAACTTCCATTCCCAATATAACCCTCTCAAGTGACGTTAAGTACAGAAAAGAAGAACCTGTTTATTCAAATTTTATGAACAGAACAATCTTTCAAAGTACCGGGTATTTCTTACTATTTGCGGTAATCCTTCTTTGCACGGTCTGCACAACTATATCTTTTGGACAGACCCATAATATTGCTGATGGAAAAAAAGTTTTTGCCGATAACCATTTTAGATTCTTTGAAGAACCCGGACAATCACCTAAAAGTAAAGCCTCCGCAGTTTTTTATGGCGCGCTTTCGACACTCGCCCCGGCCGGTATCGGGCTTGCCGTTGGAGGAGATGCCGGAACCTCACTGATCGCAGCCGGAGTTTCAATCGGCCCGATGGCTGGAATTCTTTATGCGGGCGACATCGACCGGGCCGCCATGGGATTGGGCGTGCGTACAGCAGGCGCAGCGATGGCTGGAGTTGGCGCGCTCTTTTACGTTTTTGACAGCCTGAGTCAAGAAAACAGGCTAGCTGCAGGCCGAATAATGGTTTATGGCGGACTAACGTTAACCGCAACAAGTGCGCTATATGACATACTGTTTGCTGCGCCAAGAGCAGTACAAAAAAATAACGGTAAAAATGGACCAGGTTTGAATCCCTGGATCGACCCGTTTACCGGCAGTTTAGGCTTGACCCTAAACATAAACCTGTAAGACAGCGCCCCGTAAACCATAAATCAATTTTAACAAATCACTGCTTTTTAACGAACCGATTTTTTTATAACCTACACTCGTACTCTCAAAACCAGATCAGAATCCTCATGCTTCAAAAAATATCGTCTGCTATCATTGCTTCGCTCGTTCTTATTTTACTATCCGTTCCGGCACTCGCCAACGACCCGGTCAACGATAATGACAAGTATACAGAGCGTCTTACATCTCTGAAGGATTATTTTAAAGCCAATAACATGGCCATTGATTCTCACCTGGAGGATTCCCGGTTTGAACTTTATGAGGGGATCGGCGACCGGTTCAGAAACTCTGCTGAAAGACGCACGCTCAGCCTCGATGAGTACAAAGGAGTACTCGGATTTAATGACAAAAAGGCGAAAATCACCGGGTTTATTGAGCAGAATCGCGAGCAGCTCGAAAAAGCTGAAGCGGAGTACAACATTCCAAAATATGTGATCGCCGCAATCATCGGCATAGAGTCCGACTACGGCCGTAATATCGGCAGTTTCAACCCATTCAACTCTTACGTGTCGATGTATCTTGTAAATTACCGGGCCGATTTTGCCCGCGCTCAGCTGGAAGAACTTATGAAGTTTGTAAACCGGCACGAAATTGATGTTTTTGATCTTAAATCGAGCTACGCCGGCGCCATGACGTTTGCCCAGTTCATTCCCTATTCACTGAACAAGTGGTTTGTGGGCGATGATATTTTCGACATGAACAACAATATCATGTCGGTAGGCAACTACCTCGCATATTTTGTAGAGAGAACCGGTAGCGTTGACCGTGCAGTGTTCCGATACAATCCCAGTGAGCTCTACACAAGCGCTGTGATGGCCCTTGCAGCAGAAGCAGAAGCGCTGGCAAATTAATTTCGTTATCGGTTAGACCTGACAGCATTCCCGGTCCCAGCGTTTTTCTGGTCTCGATAATCGGGGCTTCACCGGGTTTCTGTCAGCGTCGGCAACGTCCTAAATGATTGAAAAGATCGATTTTGCTCAAAATCCAACGCTGTTCCCATAGGGATCCATCCTGGGAAGATCCAGTGGGTGCTGTCAGATCTAACCCGTCACTCATTACCAATCTGAACACTGGTCTTCGACCTCGTCATCATGCTTCTGAACACTCCTCGCAACCTGTTCTAAATGAACAGGTTGATCTCCCCTCAAGGGGAGATTTAAACTCACAGCCAATTTCAAATCTGGCTTAGCACTACTCCTCTATAATCCGAATCTCTTTGATCTTGTCTTTCGGTTTGATCTGATCGATCAGGTCTACATTCTCTACCACTTTCCCAAACACGGTGTGGTTGCCGTCGAGATGGGCCGTGTTTTTACGATTGTGACAGATAAAAAATTGTGAGCCGCCCGTGTCTCTTCCGGCGTGCGCCATAGAGAGAACCCCGCGATCGTGATACTGCTTTTCGCCTTCCACCTCGCAATCAATTGTGTAGCCCGGGCCTCCGGCCCCCGTTCCGTCAGGACAACCGCCCTGCACCATAAAATCGGGTATTACGCGGTGGAACGTAAGTCCGTCGTAAAATCCCTTTTTTACGAGACTCACAAAATTTTCAACCGTTCCGGGTGAGTCATCTTCAAATAGTTCGACTTCGAGCGTACCCTGTTTTATGTCTATTTCTGCTTTCATGTTTTTTTTGGTCTTAGAATTTCAGATTAAATCAAGTTCCTAAAATAGACCTTTATTTCGTGAAATAATTGCCTTACTCACCGGATTTCAGAAACCGCGATTATTTATTCCTTCAGAGATAACTTTTTTAGATATTGTCCGTACAAATCGCTATCTAACCAAAAACATCAACCTATTCTGATTCGATGGAAGCTGATCTACTGACTTGGATTTTCCTTGGCGGCGGGATTTTACTGATGATCCTTGAGTTCGTACTGCCGAGCGGGGTCGCGCTTTTTCTCGGCTTTAGCGGCTTAAGCGTCGGTATTCTTCGTTTTCTGGGGATATTGACCGGCACCGGCAGTTCAATTGCCGCATGGTTAATCTTGTCGGTTGCTCTCACTATCGTTATCAGGCCGTTTCTGAAAAAGTATTTTAAATCGGAAAGTTATTTCAAGCTGGCTGATGAAGATTACGAGGCGATGGACCAGGTTGTTGATGTTATCAAAACAGTTAATGATGAAGATAACACCGGCAAGATCCGGCTCGACGGAACGGCATGGCAGGCACGGTCGCTTGAGGGAACAATAGAAGAGGGTACAAAAGTGCGGTTGCGATACAGGGAAAACACAACCTGGATTGTTGAGCCCATAGGAATTAAAGAACCATCCAAAGAACAACTTCGAAATTTTAATAGAAACTGACTATGTGGACAGCACTACTCATATTTTTTATAATACTTTTTGTAATCGTAACGCGGCTCTTTATCATCGTGGAGTTTCGCGAAGAGGTAATCCAGGAGCGGCTCGGTAAATATAAAAAGACACTCCCCCCGGGGTTTCACTTTATGATCCCATTCGTTGACCGCGCCGCCTACCGGCAGGAGATGCGCGAACAGGTGATCGACGTTCCCAGTCAAACCTGTATCACCAAAGATAATATTGAAGTAAATGTAGACGGGCTGGTCTACCTGAAGGTAATGGACTCTTACAAAGCCAGCTACGGTATATCCAACTACGTTGCCGCTGCGGTGAACCTTGCCCAGACCACCATGCGGAGCGAGATCGGGAAAATCACGCTGGACGACACCTTCTCCGAGCGGGATATGATGAATGAAAACATCGTAGATGAGATCGATAAAGCGGCCGATCCCTGGGGCATTAAGGTGATGAGATACGAGATTAAAAATATTACACCATCCAGCGCTATTGTTGATACAATGGAGAAACAGATGGAGGCCGAGCGCGAAAAGCGGGCAGAGATCACTAACTCCGAAGGGTTTCGTGAAGCGCGGATCAATGAATCGAAAGGGGAACAGCAGAGCCAGATTTTAATTTCGGAAGCACAGCGTCAGCGCCGGATCAATGAAGCGAAAGGCCGCGCCAAAGAGATTGAGCTTGTGGCAACTGCTACCGCAAACGGCATCCGCCGGGTAGCCACCGCCGTTGAAAAACCGGGGGGCGATCTAGCCGTAAAAACAAAACTGGTGGAGCAGTACATCGATCAGTTTGGCAAAATTATTAAGAGTACAAACGTATCGGTTCTGCCAACTGAAACCGCCAACCTTAAGACGTTTTTTGAAGGCGTTGGCACGCTTAAACGCCACACCCAAAACAGCAATAATCCATCTTCATCCGCTAACCCACAAGGACCTACATCATGAGTGCATTAGACATGTTCAGCCAATTTGTACTGGCTCTTTTTGCGATCTACCTGACATTTAAATTTCTGCAGGCGCTTCGGCTGGTTCCAAACCAGTACGCACACATTGTGGAGCGGCTCGGAAACTACCATAAAACCCTCGGCCCGGGCTTTCACGCGCTGATCCCTTTTGTAGATAAGGTTGTCTACAAGCAGGACCTGCGTGAAGAGACGATTGAAGTGGAGCCGCAGGAGTGTTTCACAAAAGACAACGTAAAGGTGGAGGTAGACGGTGTTCTCTACCTCAGTGTTGTGGATCCC
>CAZKIZ010000306.1:0-4430 GCA_964552935.1 uncultured Rhodohalobacter sp.
TTTGTAGTAACGTCTGGTAGCAAACTCCTTACTTAGAATCGCAGACCTTTTCTGTGGTCTATCGATTCTGGCCAAGTTTATTTATTATACTTCTTACAATAATTAATAAAATTGTTGGAGGTTAATTTTTTTAGGAACTCCTGACCGTTTTTAAAATCGCGAACTAACCAATTGTTCTCAGAGATAGTTAAATTGCATTGAATATAATTCCTTATGATTGCTAAAACAGAGCTTAGAAAGCTGGCAAACGCAAGATTGCATGATGCAAAAACACTTTTCAGTGCCAAGCGTTATGATGGCGCTGTATATATTTGTGGATATGTAATTGAATTAGGTCTCAAGTTAAGGATATGCAAAACTCTAAATTGGGACGGATTTCCGAGTACGAATCGTGAATTCAACGATTTTAGAAGTTTTAAAACACATAATCTTGATGTCTTACTAGCTTTATCAGGTATTGAAGAAAAGATAAAAACTGAGTACTTAACTGAATGGTCGGCTATAACAAGTTGGGATCCTGAGGTTAGGTATAATCCTATTGGATCTATTAGAAATGAAGATGCTGAACTAATGATTCTATCAGCCGAAAAATTACTTCAAATGTTATGAAAAAATTAGTAGAAAAATTTCAGGAAATTGAACGAGAACTCTCCGAAGAAAGAGGAAGATTTAATCTGTTTGCACTATTCTTAAGAGAAGAATCTGCAAATAAGTGGGATTTATTAGTATCTGCAGATTGGATTGACGAGGATAAATCTGATTCTTTAAAGGTAATTTCAAAAAAGGTTCAAGAGAAACTGTCAAAAAAGGAAATAGTAAACTTATCCAGAATAGTTTTGATTGAGGAGAATAATCCATCTCTGGTCGCGATTCAAAAAGCTATCAATGTTGAGCATGAAAGCGCTGAGATTAAAGACGATAATTTCTTTGGTCTTGAAATTAAGCATGCATTCGTAATTACTTCTGGTAGAAGTACTGCCAAAGCAAGTTAATTGCTTTTTAGATTGCAAGATTTGTGGAACTTGTTACATTGATTTAAACTTAGAAACTTATGATTGCTTTTCTTAGAGTGGAACGAATTGACATTTATACCTGCCTTTGAATAGTGGGATCTATTCGTGCGCGACCCCATCTCAACGCTGACAGATCCGGTAGGTGTACCGCTGGAGCGGTACCTTCGGCGGTCAGGTTGTTTTTTCTCATATCATCTCTTTAACAGCTTCTAAGAGCGTGTCGTAGGTTTTGATACCGTGCTTTTTTAGCCACTCTTTATCCTGGTTGGGTTCGTGGCGGGAGCGGATGAAAAACGGAGTCATACCCAGTGTTATAGCCGGCTCCAGGTCTGTAATTTTATCGCCGGCCATACAGGATCGGGAGAAATCGATATCGAATCGGTCAGCCGCTTTTTCAAACATCCCGGTATCCGGCTTCCGATCTTCGGGCGGCCATGAGTGTGGCTCAGAGTCGTGCTCCGGATGATGAGGCGCCATGTACCATCCGTCAATCTTTACCCCCTCCTCTTTAAGCTCCTCATCCACCCACCGGTGGAGTTCTTTCACCTGATCTTCCGTGTACCGCCCGCGTGCAATTCCCGATTGATTGGTCGCCACAATGATTCTGAAGCCGTTTGATTGAATCAATTTTAACGCCTCAACGGCGCCATCACACCAGGTCCACTTCTCTTTGGTATGAACGTAGTTGTAATCGACATTCAGGGTTCCGTCGCGGTCGAGGAAAAAAGCCTTTTGCTTCATGGGTTGAATTGTTTTTCTGAGTTAGTATCTATCATGGATCGGGTAGAGATTGAGCAGAGAATCTCTCCAAAAATATAATCGATTATTCTGAAGACAGTTCTTGAATAAGATCTGACAACGAAACGACCTCTATTCCTTTTTTCATGGAGTAGCTTTTTGAAACAGGTGCAGCAATAAATTGCTTGTCAGGCTGTATGTCTTCTGCTGCTTTATAAAACCCTTTTGAGACTGACGGGGCAACAGTTGCCTTACATTCAATTGTATACGTTTTGTTTTTATTTGATACAACTATGTCAACTTCATGCCCGTGATTGGTTCTGTAAAACGATAGTTGTGCATCCGGAATATGACCAATGATATTCATTATTACAGTAGACTCCCAAAGAGATCCGAAAACAGGGTGCCCTGCAGCTTGATCAAAACTGTTTAGTTGAAGCAGAGCTGCAGTTATTCCGGAATCTGAAAGATAGACTTTTGGAGTTTTCACAAGCCTTTTTTTCGTATTTCCGCTCCACGGCCTCAGCTGTTTTACCATAAAGGTGTTTTCAAGTAAATCTACATAATTCCGAACGGATGTGTGACTAATGCCAAGAGATTCCCCAAGTTTACTCAGGTTTAAAATTTGTCCGTTCGTGTGAGCCAGCATCTGCCATAATCGTCTCATCGATACGGTCGAAAATCCTGTAAACTGCAATAAGTCGCGTTCCAAAAATGTTGATATAAAATCTCTTCTCCACGCATAGGAATCACTATCGTTGTCTTGAAATAGTGAAACAGGAAATCCACCTCTGGATATGTAATCCTCAAGCTTAACTCTATCTTCTATTTCACTCCATAAAAAAGGAGTTAGGGTCTTATATGAAATTCTGCCGGCGAGAGATTCTGAACTCTGCCTGATTAATTCCTGAGATGCAGAGCCCAAAACAAGAAATCTGCCCGGCCTTCTGTTATCATCAACTAAGCTTCTAATGAGAGGAAACAGATCCGGTTTTCGTTGAATTTCATCCAGGCAAATCAACTTTTCCTGCTGGCTTTCAAAATACCATTCCGGATCTTCGAGCTTTTGCAGATCCGATGGCCGCTCCAGGTCCAAATAGACCACAGCTTCAGTTTTGGAAATCAAATTCTTAACCATTGTTGATTTTCCGCACTGCCTGGGGCCAAGTACTGCAGTTACCGGATTCTTTGCGAGAGATTTCCGGACTGAATCTTCTAATAGACGTGGTATGTAGTCGTTCATTTTGTGTAAATTGAAAATTATGTTTTCAATTTACACAAATTATCATTGAATGTGAACTTTAAAGGCGTGTCATATAATTCTTCAGTCTCTAAACCACGCCCCGTGACCCCGCTTTCCAGCCGGACCAGAGTTTCAGCAGGCTGAAAATCAGCAGCATTCCGAGGGGGATGGTCCAGACCTGGGCCAGGTCGAACACCGCGCCGAAGAGGGCGGGACCTGTTGCGGCAAGGGTGTAGCCAATTGATTGAGAGATACCGGATAGCTCGTTTGCGGAGTCGGAATCGGCCGTTCGCAGTACGATGAAGAGCAGCGCCATGCCAAAACTGCCGCCCATGCTGAGTCCCAGCAGAGATACAATCAAGCCGGTGTAGGCTGTGCCGGGTATCATCAGCCAAAGCAGGCTAATAATTTCAAGGATGATGAGCACAAGAATCGGTATATGCTGATTTCTGAGCCGCGATGCCCACGCCGGCATAAAAAATGTCCCCAAAACACCCGTTCCCTGGCAGAGAGAAAGCAGCCATCCTGCCTCAACTGCTCCGATTCCGCGATCCTGCAGCACTTCCGGAAGCCACGCAATGATGATGTAAAAGGTAAAAGACTGGAAACCCATAAAGAGCGATACGTTCCATGCGAGGCCGGACTGACTCAGCTGTTTTAGTGCATTGCCCAGAGACCTCTTTGCAACGACCTGGAAATTTCGCTTTAGCTGCGGCAGCCATATCACCACTGCAATTGAGGAGAAAATGGCCCAGAAGCCTAGCGACAAGCGCCATCCAAGGTCGAGGTTTTGGCTCAGCGGCACACTGATCCCCGAGGAGAGTGCGGCTCCTATGCCGAGCATTCCGGAGTAGATACCGGTGACAAGTCCGGTTTTAGTCGGAAACTGTTTTTTTACTATTCCCGGCAGCAATACGTTGCCGAGTGCGATACCGGCCCCCAGAATGATTGTGCCCGTAAAGAGCATGAATGAACCCGGAATAACCCTCAGCATAATACCTGCGGTTAAAATCAGGAGCGCCAGTGACATGGTGCCTTCTGTTCCATATCGTCTGGTAAGAAGTGGCGTAAAGACAGAGAGCAGACCAAATGCGAGCACAGGCAGCGTGGTGAGCATTCCGAGGAGTGAATTCGGCAGGCCGGTATCGAGCCGGATCTCGGATATGAGCGGCCCTACTGCCGAGATGGAGGGGCGGAGATTAAATGCGATAACGGCTATCGCAAGAATAAGTAACGTTTTTCGGTTCTGTTCGGGAGACATCACGTAGAATTAGAAAGATGGGAAAGGTACGAAAGTTGTATCAGAGGTGTTTGATTGAAGGGAAGTTTTGATCTCTCTTTTGCAGAAAGCTTACACACTCAGTACCCGTTCCGTTCTGTCTTTGATTCTGTTTTAATAACCCCGGGAAATGGCCACTCTGTCTCCGGTGGACAGT
>CAZKIZ010000307.1:0-4374 GCA_964552935.1 uncultured Rhodohalobacter sp.
ATCCTTCCTGGAATTACGATTATGCGTGATTTAACTCAATCACCCAAAGCTTTTTTCCGAACATAAATCGGAGCCTTGTCTTTAGTTTCAGGTTCAATTTTATGATGAATAAATCTTTTTGCACAATTGATTATGCATCTTTAAATTACTTTTGAACATTCTAATATGCAAAATGAAAGGCATACTCGATCAATCAGACTATCGTCTCTCCAACACCCCGAATCGATTCACACGATATCTCTACGGTGAAATCAACTGGAACAGGCGGTTAATAGGTATCAGGGGAGGAAAGGGAACGGGTAAAACCACTCTGCTCCTGCAGTATCTGCTTAACACGGGGAAAGGTGCACCGGCATCCGTTTGGGCGTCGCTCGACGATCTTTACTTTAAGAATCATGACCTTCAGGATACCGTAAAACAGTTCGTTCGTGATGGCTGCACTACACTTATCCTGGATGAAGTCCACAAATACCCGAATTGGGCTGACGCCGTTGCGCAGATTCATTTGCATCATCCAAATCTGCAGATTTTGTTTGCCGGATCGTCCATCATCACCACAGATCAACTGAAACATATTCCCGGCCGCTCACCAGAGCTGTACGACCTGCCGGGCCTCTCCTATCGAGAATACCTGAGGTACGCCCACGACCTCCATTTTGATGCCCTCAACATCACCGATCTTATTCAGGAGAGCCAGGCCCATAAGTCCGCTTTTCCATCAGATTTCCGGCCATTGCGATTTTTTGAAGATTACCTTTCCGAAGGGTACTATCCGTTCCACAGAAATGATTTCCTGGCTTACAGGACTCGACTACAGAAGTCGGTAAGGCACACAATCGAATCAGACCTGGCGGAACTTCAGGGTTTTGACGTTCGGAACGCTCACAAATTACTTCACTTGCTCACAGTCATTGCTGAATTGGCTCCTTTCAAACCCAATATCAGCAAACTGGCAGAGCAGTGCGATATCCATCGAAATTCTCTCGTTCCGTACCTGCAGTATCTTGAAAAAGCGCGCTATATCCGACTGCTCTATCCGGAAACCGCTGAGATATCACCGCTGCAAAAACCTGCACGCATATATCTTAATAATACCAACCTGGCTTCAGCTTTCGGTATTTCCTCACAAGGCAATCACGCCCTTAGGGAAACATTTTTGCTGACTCACCTGTCCGAACGGTACTCCATACGGCTCTCTTCGTCCGGTGATTTTATTGCAGACAAGCAGTCCGTTTTTAACACTGGCCGGCAGGATGATTCAAACCGAAAAATCGGTGGGCTTGATCCCATCTACGTGAAAAGCCCGGGAGACAATGCAAACCGGTTCTTCAGAATACCGATCTGGAAAGCTGGCTTACTGTATTAGCACATTAGCACTGTTAGTAATCAGCCTCATTGTGCATCAGGAGTTACTGCATCATAGACGACTACGTTAGACCACAGATGAGAGTTATTCTCGATAAACTCCAAATGTACCGGGTGTACCTGGTATTCGTGCTCGGCGGCTTCATCATCAAAGACAAACGTAATAGAGTAGTCATATGTATTGTCGATCACGCCCCGCTCTTCGGTGGCGGCAGGAACTCCTATCCATCCGTGCCTGATCTGTTCGATGGCTTTCAGCTTTTTGAGCTCCTCATAAAAATTTGCGTGTTCTTCTCCACTTACCTCATCAAGAAACCAGAAATAGACGGTATGTACCAGAGCATTATCTTCAGAACTGGTATCCTGGTCTGACTGTGCATGTACTACTGCAGCAAAACTAAACGTAAACAAAAGAGTAATAAGAATTGAATTCATAGGGCGGGACTTTAAAGTGTTACAGGTTGAACTGAATCCATTTAAATTACTATATCGCAACAGAAAACGGAAACATTATTTAGTTAAAACGAACGGGCTCAGGTCACCCTCCCTTCGCTTTACTTCCTGCAAAATAGTGCCCTGGATTTATGACAGCTTCATTTATTCGTCGGTTTTTAATATGTTTCGCACATGAAAAAATACCACCAAAATTTTTATGCACTTCTTTTATCAACCGCACTTCTTATCGCGGGCTGCGGCAACAACGGAGAAGAGTGGACAGATGATCACGGATACGGCCCGATCACTGAATCTTTAGAGCTGGGTGAACCGGATGAACAGCTTGCCCTGGAGGGAAAACAGATTTTTGAAACATACTGCGAGGCTTGTCACGGTATGAACACTTCGATCAGCGGCCCTCCCCTGGGTGATGTTGCCGAAAAACGTACCGCAGAGTTTGTGATTAACTATACGCTGAATCCCGCTGAAAACCGGCGAAATCATCCCATAGGACAGGAACTCTCTGAACGGTATTCGGCATCCATGAACTCAACCGGAATCAGCGAAGAGCAAGCCCGAAAAGTATATGAATACCTGCGGTTCTACAGCCAGGAGGGAGAACCGGGCGAATAGTGATCAACTCACCAAAATTTTCGGGTTTGATTACGGTTTAAACGTGAAAGTGATTCTTTATTTTTGTATCTCTTACAACGGGTTATCTCGTGTTCAGCGTCTAGAAACAAAACGATCATTGTTATGTTGACATCACTTTTTTATCTGCTCATTTCTGCCGCGGCCATCATCTGTACTCTTCAAGTCAAAAATGGGCCGGATGAAGATTCATCAAATGATAAAGATAGGACACTGACAAGTGATATTCGAGCCGGCATGTCGCCAAAGCAAGTTCTGCAGGCGTTCAAAGATGGAAATAACAGGTTTATCAACAACAACCTCAGGATCCGTAAATTTGTCTCTGAAGTTTCATCCACTTCAATCGCACAAACACCCTACGCCATCGTACACAGCTGTATCGACAGCCGGGTACCCGTAGAAACTATTTTCGATAAAAGAATCGGGGAGATTTTTAGTACAAGACTTGCCGGCAACGTCATCAATGAGGACGTTTTGGGCGGGATGGAATTTGCCACAAAAATTTCCGGAGCTAAATTGATAGTAGTGATGGGACACACCCGCTGCGGGGCGGTTAAAGGAGCGGCCGATAGTGCTGAGTTTGGAAACCTGACAAATTTGGTCAATAAAATTAAAGTTGCCGAGGAGGATGCAAAGAATTCATACAGTGGCCATCCGGACCCATCCGATTACAACTATATTGACCATCTTGCAAAAGTGTATGTTCATCATGCAATCGATCAAATTCGAAAAGAAAGTCCCGCACTTTCGGAAATGGAAGCGAATGGAGATCTGCTGATCGTGTCAGCTATGTACAATATTGGTACAGGTAAGGTTGATTTTTTTGATAAATAGCTGATTCCAAAAAAATTCAAAAGTTAAACGTGGTAACAGACTAAATTATGGACAATAGCATCCGCTCAGTCATCACCGGGACCGGTTCGTTTATCCCTGGAAATATTGTTAGCAACAGAGACTTCTTAAACCATAAATTCCTTGAGCGAAACGGAAATTCGTTTGATAAGGAGAATGAAGAGATCATTGAAAAATTCGGAGAGATCACCGGTATCGAAGAGCGCCGATATGCCGATGACGGCATGAACGCCTCCGATATGGGAGCTATCGCATCCGAGAAGGCTTTAAAAGCGTCCGGTATCGATCCCGAAGCACTTGATTACATTATTGTAGCCCATAATTTTGGAGATGTCCGCTCTGACAATCGGCGGTCTGACCTGGTTCCTGCCCTTGCATCGCGGGTCAAAAACAGACTTGGAATAAAGAATCCAAAATGCGTCGCCTACGACCTTCCGTTTGGATGCCCCGGATGGCTGCAGGGAGTCATACAGGCAAACTACTATATACGCAGCGGCGACTCTAAATCAGCACTTGTCGTAGGTACTGAAACACTCTCCCGCGTAATCGATCCGCATGACCGCGACAGCATGATTTACGCTGATGGTGCCGGCGCAGTAGTTTTGCAGGCTGGCGAACCGGGCAGCAGTTCCGGTATTCTCTCACACGCGGCCCGCTCTGATGCGGAATCACAGGTGTTCTACCTGGCGATGGAGAAATCATACAGCCAAAATCACGATGACACGCTTTACATGAAAATGGATGGGCGCAAGCTCTACCAGTACGCCATCACCCACGTTCCCGGACTGGTGAAAGAGAGCATCGAAAACGCCGGGCTCGACCTCACTGACATCAAAAAAGTGTTGATTCACCAGGCTAATGAAAAGCTGGATGAAGCCATTCTCAAACGACTATTTAAACTCTACGACAAAAAAGAGAGTGACATCCCGGATGGCATCATGCCGATGACCATCTCATGGCTCGGCAACTCAAGCGTGGCCACCGTCCCCACCCTTCTCGATTTAATTACCCGTGGCGAGATGGATGGCCAGCAGCTCAATCCCGGTGATGAAATCGTACTCGCTGCCGTCG
>CAZKIZ010000308.1:0-4287 GCA_964552935.1 uncultured Rhodohalobacter sp.
GAAGGGATTGATATCATGCTGAGCATAGATATCTCAACCTCAATGAGAGCCGAAGACCTGAAACCCAACCGTCTGTTGGCCGCTAAAGAGATTGCGAGTGAATTTATTGATGCGAGAAGCAGTGACCGTATCGGGATTGGAGTTTTTGCCCGGGAAAGCTTCACCGTGGTGCCCCCAACAGTTGATCACCGGCTTGCCAAAGAGATGCTGGAAACGGTGGATATGGGCATGGTTCGGGACGGCACGGCTATTGGTGTGGGAATTGCAACAGCCATCAACAGGCTTCGAAACAGTGACGCTGAAAGCCGCGTAATTATTCTGCTGACCGACGGAATGAACAACGCAGGTGAAATTGACCCTATTACCGCCGGTGAACTTGCGGCAACGTACGGTATCCGAATTTATACGCTGGGTGTCGGCACAAGGGGAACGGCTCCCTACCCCATTGATGACCCTGTTTTTGGACGCAGGTACCAAAATGTGGAAGTTAATATTGATGAGGATATGCTGCGGCAAATTGCGCAACAGACAGGAGGACGATATTTCAGAGCCACTACTACAGAGGAGCTGAGTGAAATCTACAGAGAGATTGATCAGCTCGAAACCACTGAAATTGAAGAGATACTCTACCGCGACTACGAGGATAAATATTCGGTGTGGCTGCTTTCCGGAATGATTCTGCTCATTACCGGCTTTCTAAATGAACGATGGGTAACCGGCTCACCGCTTTTTGAAGAGTAAATCACCTTTCAAAGCTATTAATATCTACACCCCGCAAGTACTGAATCTTTTATGATTAAACATATACAGTCTGCTCTTAAAAAAGAGTTTGATATCTCCGCTATCAAAGATGTATTGGCAGACGGTGGAAACGTGCAGCTGATTAACTTTATCGGCTCCACGCCACCATTTCTATTTCACAACTTGCAGGGCTCTTTCGGCACTATCTTTATCATAACGGAGGATCATGAAAAGGCTGCAGCAACTGCCAGCGACATCGAACAGCTGGGATCTGAAGGGGTTTTTCTGTTCCCTCCCACCCGCCGCAAGCCGTACGATCAGCAGAAAATTGTGGATACCTCTACCATGGTTCAGCGTTCTGAGGTGCTTGAACATATTCAATCGGGCGATGCATCATTTGTAGTGGCCTCAATAGAAGCCATTTTCGACAAACTGGTACCGCCGGAGCAGTTCTCAGAATCTTCCCTCTCCCTGGAAAAAGGAATGACGCTATCACCCGAAAAATTAGCTGAACAACTAACGGACCAGGGCTACACCACCGACCGGTTTGTTGGCGCTCCGGGTGAATTTGCGCTGCGCGGAGGCATATTTGATATATTTCCCTACTCCGGTGAATACCCGATACGTGTTGAGTTTTTTGGTGACGAAATTGACACCATTCGGGAGTTCGACCCTGACTCTCAAAGATCCATTGCATTTCTGAATCATGCCCGAATTGTGCCTAACGCCGCTTTCTCTACAAATGGCGCCAAAGAGAGCCTGCTTTCCTATCTTCCAGAAAATTCGATTCTCGCAGCCAATCAGCCCGATCTATTCCGCGACGCGATTGACGAATTTGTAACTGAAGCCGGGAAAGTATACTCTAAGCAGGAAGATGATTCCCAGAATCCGCCTGAAAGTGAATACCTATCTGTCGGGGAGTGGGATGATGCAGTAACCAAGTTTGGCGTTATTACGGCAAACTCACTCAGCAGCAGCGTCTCCCCTGACTTAAAAGTGGAGCTCAGCTGCTCGCCTCACCCCTCTTTTAACGGCAGCTTCAAAATTTTGCGCTCATTTATAACCGACCAGTCTGAGTCCGGCGGCCAGACCATCATTCTGTGTAATCACGAAAACCAGAAGGAGCGGTTTGAAGAGCTTCTGGGCGAACCGAATGATCAGTTTCAATATTTACTTGCGGTGCAGTCTCTCCACCAGGGATTTATTCTGCCAAAGCAGAAGCTTGCCGTTCTGACCGACCACGAGATTTTCAACCGTTACCACCGGCCGAAGACAAAACGCAAGCAGGTGCGCGGCGGAATCTCCATGAAGGAGCTGAAGGATCTGAACGTCGGAGATTATGTAGTTCATGTAGATTACGGTATCGCCACATTTGCCGGCTTCAAGAAGATTAACGTTCGAAAAACGGTTCAGGAGGCGGCTGTTCTCCGCTATAAAGATGATTCCATTTTGTATGTGAATGTATCGAGCCTTCATAAGCTGCAGAAATATTCCGGCAAAGAGGGCAAAAAGCCGCGGATTACGAAGCTTGGATCGGGCGAATGGGCGCGTAAAAAAGCAACTACCCGTAAAAAAGTTAAGGATATCGCCCGGGAGCTGATTCAGCTCTATGCCAAGCGAAAAGCGATGGAGGCGTTCAGTTTTTCTCCTGATCAGTCCTGGCAGACAGAGATGGAGGCGCGGTTTGAGTATGAGGAGACTCCCGACCAGATGGAGGCGATTAAGTCGGTAAAACGAGATATGGAATCGACGCAGCCGATGGACCGTCTGATCTGTGGTGACGTAGGCTTTGGCAAAACCGAAGTAGCTATCCGGGCCGCTTTTAAAGCCGTGATGGATCAGAAACAGGTAGCCCTGCTTGTGCCAACCACCATCCTGGCCGATCAGCACGCAAAAACATTCCAGGAGAGAATGAAGGAGTTTCCTGTTGTTGTGGAATCTCTGTCCCGCTTTAGAACAGCGGCAGAGCAGAAACAGATCATCAAAGACCTGGAGGCGGGCAAAGTAGATATTTTGATTGGAACGCACCGAATTGTATCCAAAGATGTGAAATTTAAAGATCTCGGACTCCTTGTGATCGACGAGGAGCAGCGGTTTGGCGTATCTGTAAAAGAGAAGCTGAAAAAATTCCGGGCGTCGGTTGACGTGATGACGATGACCGCCACGCCCATCCCCCGAACGCTGCAGTTCTCGCTGATGGGCGCGCGCGACCTCAGCATCATCAACACCCCGCCGCCCAACCGCCAGCCGGTCTACACCGAAATTCACAGTTTTGATCCCGAGCTGATCCGTGACTCCATCATACAGGAGATTTCACGCGGCGGGCAGGTCTTCTTTATCAACAACCGGGTGAAAAATATCCAGGAGGTGACGGAGATGATCCGGGAACTGGTTCCAAATATTCGGATCAGAACCGCCCACGGCCAGATGAAGCCTTCCTCACTCGAGAAAATTATCCAGGATTTTTATCAGAACAAGTTTGATGTGCTCATCTCCACAAATATTGTAGAGAACGGGATTGACATAGCCAATGCGAACACCATCATTATCAATAATGCGAACCACTTTGGACTCTCTGAGCTCCATCAGCTTCGCGGACGCGTGGGCCGATCGAACCGGAAGGCGTACTGCTACCTGATTACACCCCCCATCCGCAATCTATCAGAAGACGCCCGTAAACGGCTCATGGCACTTGAAGAACACTCCGATCTCGGTGCAGGGTTTAATATCGCCATGCGTGATTTGGATATACGCGGTGCCGGAGATATTCTGGGCGCTGAACAGAGTGGATTTATTACCGACATTGGATTTGAGATGTATACCAAAATCCTGGATGATGCGGTAAGAGAGCTTAAAGAGACGGAGTTTAGCTCCATGTTTTCCAGCGAGCCAAAGCCGATTGATCTGCCCGACACACAAGTTGAGTTCGACCACTCCGCCTACCTCGAAAACAGTTACGTTTCAGATAATGTTGAGCGGCTCAATCTCTACAGAAAACTCTCCGAAGCCAAAAGCCTGGAACAGGTAAACGACTGGGAAGAGGAGGTAAAAGACCGGTTTGGTCCGATGCCGGAAAGCGCCTTGTTTCTTACCCTGGCAACCCGGCTGAAAATTGCTGCCGCCAACCGGCTCGTGAAGAAAGTGACGATCAGGGCGGACCGCATGTGGCTTCAGTTTCCGAAAAATGAATCGGAACTGGGTGAGAAATTTTATGGTGAAGGGTATTTCCAGACTCTGTTAAAAAGCGTAGAAGATAAGAGCGGAAAACAATTTGAAGTGATCCAGAAGAAAGATGCCGTTCGCCTGGTTATCCAGGATATCCGCGATAGTGATGCTGCTTTGGAATATTTGAAAAGCCTGGAACCTTTTTCAGACATTAAAGAACCGGCAGCGGTATGATCGTTTCCGTCACTGAAGCCATAACCTTGATTAAGCGGGGCGATGTAGTTGCTATTCCCACAGAAACCGTCTACGGCCTGGCGGCTGATGCAGAAAACGGATTGGCGGTCCGGAAAATCTTTACGCTAAAAGGGCGTCCGTCCGACA
>CAZKIZ010000309.1:0-4281 GCA_964552935.1 uncultured Rhodohalobacter sp.
GTATGGTCATCAGGCCACACGGGTTTGCACTGTGGGAAAATATGAAGGCGGCTCTCGACCAGATGTTTAAAGATACCGGCCACGAGAACGCCTATTTCCCGCTTTTTATTCCAAAATCATTTCTCTCTAAAGAAGCGCAGCACGTGGAAGGGTTTGCCAAAGAGTGTGCGGTTGTCACTCACAGCCGTCTCAAGAGCGTTGATGGCGGCGTTGAGGTGGATCCCGACTCCAGGCTGGAAGAGGAGCTTATCGTACGGCCAACCTCTGAAACTATCATCTGGGACTCATATCGAAACTGGATTCAGTCGTATCGCGATCTGCCGATTTTGATCAACCAGTGGGCCAACGTTGTTCGATGGGAGATGCGTACCCGCCTGTTTTTGAGAACAATGGAATTTCTGTGGCAGGAAGGGCACACCGCGCACGCCACCAAAGAGGAAGCCGTGGAAGAGACCGAACGGATGCTTGAGGTCTACAGAACGTTTGCCGAGGAGTTTATGGCGATGCCGGTCATCACAGGCAAAAAAACGGAAACAGAGCGTTTTGCCGGAGCTGAAGAGACCTACTGTATTGAAGCGATGATGCAGGACGGTAAAGCTCTGCAGGCCGGAACGTCACACTTTTTGGGACAAAATTTCGCAAAGGCTTTTGATGTAAAATTCCAAAACCAGGATGGCGAGCACGACTATGTTTGGGCCACCAGCTGGGGCGTATCCACAAGACTTGTTGGAGGACTGATTATGACCCACTCCGACGATAACGGACTGGTTCTGCCTCCAAAACTGGCCCCCTACCAGGTAGTGGTTGTTCCCATTTTCCGGAATGATGAACAGAAATCGGCCGTGCTCGATTATATTCAGCCGGTGATAGATCAGCTCAAAAACAGGGGTATAACCGTAAAACTTGACGACCGCGAAAACTATAACCCCGGCTATAAATTTGCTGAACACGAAGCACAGGGAGTTCCGCTCAGAATTGCCGTGGGCTCGCGTGATATTGAAAACAACAATGTTGAGCTGGCCCGCCGTGATACGCTTGAGAAAAACATTGTTCCGAAAGACGGCATCGAAGACCGTATTGAGCAGCTCCTTGAACAAATTCAAACCGACCTGTTCAACTCTGCCAAAAAGAGAATGAAGAGCAGAACCCGAACTGTTAGCTCTTACGACGAGTTTCAGGCAGAGATCGAAAAAGGCGGGTTTATCTACGCTCACTGGGACGGAACGCCGGAGACGGAAGAGAAAATCAAGCAGGATACAAAAGCTACGATTCGCTGTATTCCTTTGAAACCTGACAATGAATCCGGAAAATGCATCGTTACGGGCAAACCTTCAGCACGCAAAGTTCTGTTTGCGCGGGCTTACTAACCAGGCACTTCCCATCATGAGTTTACAGACTCCTAAAAACCGAAAGTTGAGGCTCTGCTCCCGCGAGGAGAGCCGTGAGATCGATGAAGTTACGATCCGTGATTACGGTATGGCCGGATCAGTTTTGATGGAGATCGCCGGTCTGAAAGCGTCTGAAATTATTAAGGAGCATGTGGGGCCCGGCAGCCACGGGATCTATTTTTGCGGCAAGGGAAACAATGCCGGTGACGCATTCGTGATTGCCCGATACCTTACCGATCTCCCAAATCATCAAATCACCATCGTACTTGCTGCCGGCAGCGAACAGCTCTCCAATGACGCGCAGACAAACTTCAACCTGCTCAAAAAGCTGGCAGAACACAATCCCCGGATTGAAATTGTGGATAAAGCAAGTGATGATCTGATCAGCCGCGCAGATTATATTATAGACGGAATGATCGGCACCGGGCTAAACTCCGATCTCAGAGATCCGCTCCTCTCCTGCGCTGAGCAAATCAATCGGTCTCACTCCACCATCTTTGCGCTCGATATTCCCACCGGGCTCGATTGCGATTCCGGTGAAATACTGGGAAGCTGCGTGAATTCGGATCATACCATAACATTTGGGACCAATAAAATCGGGTTCTATTTGGGGTCCGGTCCGGATGTAACCGGCCAAATCCACTTTGTGGAACTTCCGTTTCCTGAATACCTCCGCTCTCATTCTGCAACACTGATTGAGCCGGAACTGGAGGCAGAATCCAGTCCGGAAGCCGATCCGGCCGCACATAAATACGACAGAGGCACCGTTCATATCATTGCCGGTTCTGCAGGCATGACAGGAGCGGCAATCATGTCTGCGAAAAGCGCCTGGAACGCAGGTGCAGGTGCCGTTTTTCTGTACGCTCCAAAAGGAATCCTGCAGGTGTACGAACAAACCCTGCCCCAAATTATTAAAGTCCCGCTGGGCACAGACAATGATGATCACTTCAACATTACTCACGCTGAGACGGTGATCGAAAATATGAAAGCCAAACCGGGGCCTGTACTTTTGGGGCCCGGCGCCGGCAGATCTCCCGAGACAACTGCCCTGATAGAACGGGTTATTAAATTTGCAGAGGGACCGATAATCATTGATGCAGACGGATTGTTTGACTGGAATAGCATCTTAAACGCTCTTTCCGGCAGGCAAGACTGGATCATTACACCGCATATCGGTGAACTTAAACATTCGGTAGGACTTGAGTTTACAACTGATTTTGAACGCCTGGACGCCGCTGAAAAATTATCAAAACAGTGCGGATGCATCCTGCTTTCAAAAGGGTATCCCACAATTGTATGTACACCTGATGACGGGACATACATCACCGGATATGACACCAGGATATTTTCGAAAGCAGGATTCGGTGATGTACTTTCAGGAACAATTGCCGGTAAACTGGCTGTAAGTAAAAACAAAACAGAATCTGTAATACGCTCTCTGCTGGATAATTTTAAGTCCATCCAACATACCGCATACCCGGAACCCCGACATATTTATGATAGGTAAATCAGTTTCATTCCTTGCCGGCCATAAAAAATTAGTTTATACGCTGTTTGTGCTCATTACGCTGGCCACGCTAATGCTGACGCTGCTTCCACCCCGTCACATTTCAAACAGTGCTCTGTTTCAGTACGACAAACTCGGCCACTTTTTAATGTTTTTTGGCTGGACCTTCATGCTCGGTTTTTCACTGATGATCAGGAAAAAGAAACTCGCACCGCTTCTTGCTATATTTTTAACTGGCACCCTGTTTGGCATCTCCATTGAGGTTATTCAGGAACTGATGCCCTACGGAAGAACCGCCAGTTTTTGGGATGCAGTAGCAGACGCAGCCGGTAGTTTTACGGCTGTAATGCTGCTTTGGGCTATCCAATCCAGATATCAGGCTTATCTGAAGCCAATATTATCAAAAAATACTATCAAACGAAGGAACACGTTGGATACTTAGTAGTAAAAAATGTATACTGCATGCAAGCAATAATACTTACAGGTGAATTTTTATGATTGAAAGAAAAAAACCAGAAGCTGACTTAACCAAATACTATACCGTATTTCTCCAACTCGGTCTAATTTTGACTCTTGCCATATTTATTGTGGCTGTCAAAGTAGACATTACAAGCCTGGCTCCCGATGAGTATGTACTCGACGAGCAGGAAATAGTTGAAATGGAAGAAATTATTCAAACCAGGCAGATTGAAACCCCACCCCCACCACCCCGTCCTCCGGTCCCTGTAGAAGTTCCAAATGACGAAATTATCGATGATGTGGATATTGACATCTCTGCCGATTGGGACCTCGACGACCGGCTTGATATGCCGCCGCCACAGCAAGAAGAGGAAGAGCCTGAAGAAGATTTCTTTGTTGTAGTAGAAGAGATGCCTGAACTTATTGGCGGACTCGCCTCCATCCAGCAAAACATACGCTATCCTGAGATGGCACGACGAGCTGGTATTGAAGGTCGTGTGTATGTACAGTTTATCGTTAATGAGCAAGGAGAAGTTGAAGACCCGCGCGTAATACGGGGAATTGGCGGTGGTGCTGATGAAGAAGCACTCAGGGCTGTAAGAGAAGCTAAATTCCGTCCCGGAATGCAGCGAGGCCGGCCGGTTCGTGTGCAGTACAGTTTACCGGTTGTTTTCAGACTTCAGAACTAAAGTCAGAAGATAAATCACATTTTTACTAAGGGCTTGCTGATAAATTCGGCAAGCCTTTTTTTATTCCCCTCACTGTTTGTGGTTCGTGCATTCAAGTGATCAGCTCCCACCTCAGGCCACACCTCACCCGCATTATTTACGAAGACCAGTGTGATTCAATGTAATGCACTAAAAATAATCACAACCTGAGTTCGAGTCTTGAATTATGGATAAAAAAGTCCCCCTTACCCCGCGAGGG
>CAZKIZ010000310.1:0-4270 GCA_964552935.1 uncultured Rhodohalobacter sp.
GACGTCCGGCCGAATCTCAACACTATCGTCCGCCTCTGGCCTTTCACGCTCATCCTCTCCTGCACAGGCTCCGAATCCCATCAGAAGTACCGTAATTACCATCAGAATAAAAGCAAATCGATTTTTCATACTGTTTGTGGTTTGTTTGATAGTCTTTATTGCTGTGAATTACTTAGGCTTTTAATGAGAATGATGTATTCACCGTATCAATGTTTAACAGGGATAGAAACTGATTTTCTTACCATACTCTGAATCAATCCCAAATGCTTTCTCGCAGAGACTCGCTGATTTAATCGCTAAGTTTCGCTGATAGACTTTTGTACATAGCCACAATTCAGCGCAACTCTGCGAGGTACTTTGCGAAAATTTGCGAGTAAAAATTTCAATTTCATATAGATCGAATCGAATCTGACAGGTCTGATATTTGCCTTTTCACTTTTCACCTTTCACTTCTCCCCCATCCACCACAGCAAACCTATGATTCCTCTCCACCCTTCCAAAAATCACCGGAATAATGTAGAGCGTCAAAATGGTACTGGTTATCATTCCGCCCATCAACGCTAAAGCAAGGGATTGACGGAACGCGTATCCTTCGCCGAAGGGAATCAGCATCGGCACCAGGCCTAAAATAGTGGTTACACTGGTCATCACGACCGGACGAAAGCGGTGTTTGCCGGCCAGCTCAATCGCTTTGTTCAGGTTGCCGGTATCGGCCAGGTAGCGGCGCATAAAATCTACTTTCAGGATGGAGTCGTTCACCGCAATCCCGGTCAGAATGAGTACGCCCATAAACGACATGGCGTTCAGGCCGGTGCCGGTCAGGTACATCGCCAGCAGGGATCCCACCCAGGCAAACGGAACCGCCGCAATAATAATCAGCGGATATTTCAGGTTTTCGAACTGAATGGCCAGGATGATGTAGATCAGCAGAATACTGAGTGCCAGCAGTTTCCCCATATCGGTCATCAGTTTCTGCACCATCAGAGCGTTACCGGCAATCTGCACCTCCATACCGGTACTCCTCATAAAATCGTTTATCGTATCCACCGTTTTTGTGCGATTCCACCACCAGTCTGCCAGCTCCCAGTCCGCCACATAGCTAAGCACCGGGGTCTGGTCCACCCGCTCAAGCTGTTCCGGTTCTTTTGCCCGTTGTATATCGGCAAGATAACTCAGGGGAACCTCGCGGTTTGCCAGCCTCAGGGAGATCTCCGATGGATCGTAAATACGCTGCTGATCACCCAGAAGGCGAATGCCAATCCGTTCATCCTGCCGGTTCCAATCGGTAACGAAACTCCCGCGTGTTACCGATTCCAGGTATCGAACCACCTCCGGTTCGCTGACCCCAAGCTGCAGCATCCGGTCGGAACGGAATCTCAGGTTCCAGGTATCGATCTCCTGCTCATACTGCTTTCTGAAGCTGACCGGAAGCCCCGAATCAGATAGCTTTCGCTCCAGTTCAGCCGCATGGCGTTCACTCAGATCACGATCCATTCCCACCATCCGAAACAGTACCGGGGGCTGATCGGCGCCAATGAGTGCACTCCAGCTCTGCGTTTCAGAGATCGGCTCCACTGACCAGCCGGGAAAATCTTCATCAAACCGCTGAAGAAGCTGCCGCACACGCCCCGCTTCACCAGAACCGCTAACCGGAACCGTAACGGAAAATTTATTGAGACCCTCGCGCGCTAAATTGGCAAGGTTGGTCTGATCGGTAAACCCGCCCTCCATCTGGATTTTGCCATGGCCAAGTCCGGCTGACTGAATCCGCATTTTAAGCGCATCGGCAGCCTGCACGGTGGAGTTCAACGATGTATTACCGGGGAGCTGCACCCGGTAGCTTACGGATGACGGCTCATCTTCGGGCAGCATCGTTTTTGGAACCATCACAAACGCGTACCCTGCGGCGGCAATCAAAAAAGTGGCAAAGGTTAGCATCCATATCGGCCGTCTCAGAACAGTCTGCAGGCTTGATTCATACCAGTCCAAAAGGTTGTTAAAGAATTTACGGGTATTGAGCTGGCCTGACTCCCCCTCTCCCGCCTTCTTTTGGCGGCGTTCAAGAATCTGAACTACAAGAACCGGCAAAATGATCAGCGCTACGAACAGTGATGCAAGCAGGCTGATAGAGAGCGTGTACGCCTGATCCTGGAAAAAAGCTCCCTCAAATCCGCCCAGGAAGATGAGCGGCAGAAACACGGAAATAGTTGTAAACGTGGAGGCCGTCACCGCCAACGCAATCTCTTTAGTGCCGACCGCAGCCGCCCGTTTTACCGACGGAGCTGCCGGCATGTGACGGTTGATGTTCTCCAGCACCACAATGGCGTTATCGAGCAGGAGGCCGATACCGAGCGTAAGTCCGCTCAGCGACACAATATTGAGCTGAATTCCGGAGCCGTACATCGCGAAAAAGGTCAGGAATATCGACACCGGTATCGCCACCCCGATGGTAAACGGCGTGCGGATGTCGTTCAAAAACATGAACAGAACAAAGAAGGCGAGAACTCCTCCAATCAGCAGCGTCTGCAGAAGGTTACTGATCGCTTTACGGATGAACGTGGCATCTTCACGCAAAATTTCGATTCCGATGTTGGGATGGAGCTCCCTCATCTCATCAAGCAGCGGCAGCAGCGTATCAAACACCTCTACTGTGTTGCTTCCGTACTCCTTTTTCACGAGGAGGTTCAGCACCCGCTCGCCCTCCAGCATAGCGAACGATGTGGGATCGGTCTCATCGAGCTTCACTTCCGCCACATCGCTAACCAAAAGGACTTTACCGTCTCCCAGCCTCTTCAGCGGCACATTTTCAAGATCCTCAAGCTCATTGATACGGCTCTGAATTTTCATCGAGTAGCGATACCAGCCGTCGCGCAGCTCTCCGCTCGTTGCAAACAGATTCGACTGCTGCACCAGGTTCTGCACCTGGCTCAGGGTCAGATCATACCGGTCTACCTCTCGTGGCAGATAGCGGATCTGAACTTCCGGAACCACAGCTCCAACCGGCACCACCTGGGCAATCCCTTCTGCCTGCTCCAGCCGCCGGGATAGCACCTGTTCCGCCCATCGTTTGAGGGAGAGACGCGTATCAAATTCATCATTTGGACGATCCTTTGAGGTGATGGCAAGAACGGCAATCGGCTCATCGGCCGTGGTGTTGAAGATAAGCTGCGGTCGTGAGGCCTGCTCCGGCATGGCGTACTGCGCCTGGTCCAGCTTTTCGCGCACGTTCAGGAATGCGAGATCCATATTGTGGCCCCATCGAAAATTCAGGTAGATCACGCTTTGGCCCTGTCGAGCAAAACCGTGCACTTCAGCAATACCCGGTATCGTACTCAGAACCGCCTCCAGCCGTTCGTTGATGCGCGTCTCCACCTCACGCGGCGAGGCGCCCTGCCAGTCGGTCCTCACCACCAGGTTGGGCGAATCCACGTCGGGCAGCAGATCCACTGAGAGTTCATTCAGGGCAAGACTCCCGAAAATGAACGCCGCCAGGATTAAAATAATAGCCGTGATGGGGCGATTTAACAGCATTGATGAACTTTTTTTGGCGTTTGTATCAATCGTATCACGCGGGACAATTAATGATAGTTACTGTTTTTCCCACGATCATTATAGTTTAAGTTTTCGGGAACTGCAACTCAATATTTTAGGACGAGGAAGACCGGGGAAAAGTTTTAGATAATTATTTTCTTGATTGAATAGGAAGTTGGCTTCAGCTTCTTCCAGACTTAAACGACCCACCCATCTGTTTTCACTTCGTGGGAATCGCTGCGCTCGGAGCCCTCCCTGCATGTTTGCAAGGAGGGAAGGACTCTTTTAAAAAAGGATCTACATTTGTGGGCTATTTTCACCTTTAATCTATCATCTATAAAGAGCTTTGCACTTGTGTGCTATTTTCATCTTGGATCTATCATCTTAAAAGAGGTTCCCGCTACATTCTCTCACTCACGCCCTTTCTCGTTCTCCCACTCTCGAGGCACACGAAGAAGGAGTTTTGCGCAACGGAATGTTTTTGGGAAAATATAATTTTGAGGAGTGTCTAACCACCTTAATTAGTTACCGACCCACAATCTGAAAGCTTGTGTCAACTCCCGTTTCATCAGATACAGCTGCTTCTCCAAATATTTTACTCGGTGGATTACTTTAACAAAGGTCAATTTCCCCAGAGTCTCGAACCGCTAACTCGTCTGCTTGAACCGTTTTATTAGCCGTTTTTTATCCGTTTGAAGGCTTAATTTCGTAAAACTTGCTTTTCTCAGCAGTTTTAATA
>CAZKIZ010000311.1:0-4261 GCA_964552935.1 uncultured Rhodohalobacter sp.
CTTGTTTTGGGTGTCCAGAAAAATGGAGAAATTACGGACAGGGTTTTCTCGAAATACCTGTATGATCCGGAAAGCGGCCTCTCATATGAAGATCCGGCCCCAAATCTTTTTTCATTCAATTCACCTTATGGCGCCTGTAAAACCTGCAACGGCCTTGGTTATAAATATGATGTGAGCCGTCAGCTTGTCATTCCAAACCCCGATGAATCAATTGACGATGGCGGACTGAGATTTTTCGGAAAACCGCGCGATATTTTTGTTTTCAAACAGTTTAAAGCCGTTCTCGAATCGTTCAATCTCGATTTTGAAACACCACTCAAAGACTTCTCTGAAGAGGCAATGGATGTGCTTTTTGACGGGGCAGGCGATCAGAAATTCAACGTCAGCTACGATTTTAAAAACAGCAACGTCACATACAAGCATAAGTTTACCGGCATTAGCTCCATCATCAGGGAGCAGTATGAGGACAGTAAATCAAACAAACAGCGCGATAAAGCCAAAGCCTATTTATCAAAAGTTCCCTGCAGTACCTGTGGTGGCGGGCGTCTCAATAAAGAGGCACTCTCGTATAAAATCGACGGATACTCCATTCACGATCTTGTTCAGCAGGATATAAAGACCCTCCGCACAACCATTGGAAATTTGAAACTCTCCGAGCGGCAGCGTAAAATCGGGCAGCAGGTGTTGAAGGAAGTGATCGACAGAATTGACTTCCTCCTGAATGTTGGCCTCACCTACCTGACACTCGATCGCGAAGCTCAAACGCTCAGTGGTGGTGAAGCGCAGCGGATTCGCCTTGCCACACAGATTGGCACTCAGCTTGTAGGTGTTCTTTATATTCTTGATGAACCAAGTATTGGCCTCCATCAGCGTGATAACATAAAATTGATTAAATCCCTGGAGACACTTCGGGATCTCGGGAACTCCGTAATTGTAGTTGAACACGACCGCGAAACGATCGAGCACGCCGACTACGTGGTAGATCTCGGTCCCGGGGCAGGCACGGAAGGCGGTTATATTGTGACCGAGGGCCAGCCTGATGAGCTGGACGAAACCGCACTCACAACCCGGTTTTTGCGTGACGAGGAGACAATTCCCTACTCTGCCAATCGCAGAAAAGGGACCGGTAAATCGATCACGTTAAAAAATGCTTCCGGCCACAACCTTCAAAATGTGAATTTCGATGTACCACTTGGCAAGTTTATATGCGTGACCGGCGTCAGCGGCAGCGGCAAAAGCACGCTGATCAACCACACGCTCGAACCGATTCTTGCAACTACGTTTTATAACTCAAAATCGGTTCCTCTGCCCTATCAGAGCATCAACGGGCTTGATAATGTGGATAAGGTGATTTCCATTGATCAAAGCCCGATCGGGCGGACACCCCGCTCCAATCCCGGTACGTACACAAAAGTGTTCGACCATATACGCTCTCTCTTTGCCGAGCTGCCGGAATCAAAGATCAGGGGATATGATCAGGGGCGGTTCTCATTTAATGTGAAAGGTGGCCGCTGCGAAACCTGCAAAGGCGATGGCGTGCGAAAAATTGAGATGAATTTTCTTCCGGATGTTTATGTAGACTGCGAGGAGTGCAACGGCAAGCGATACAACCGGGAAACGCTCGAAATTCACTACAAAGGAAAAAATATCTCGGACGTGCTTCAAATGCCCGTCAGTGAAGCTGCTGAATTTTTTGATTCTGTGCCCGCCATCAAACGAAAACTTTCAACACTGAACTCCGTTGGACTGGGCTATTTAACGCTTGGTCAATCGAGTACTACGGTAAGCGGCGGTGAAGCACAGAGGATCAAACTTTCGCGCGAGCTCTCTAAAATCGGAACCGGTGATACCGTTTATATCATGGATGAGCCCACAACAGGACTTCATTTCCAGGATGTAAGAATGCTTGTTGGCGTCATCCAAAAGCTAGTGAACAAAGGGAATACGGTGATTGTGATTGAACACAACCTGGATCTGATTAAAGCGGCAGATTGGGTGATTGACCTCGGCCCGGAAGGCGGCGATGGCGGAGGAGAGATCATAGCTGAGGGAACGCCGGAACAGGTCTCAGAAGTAGACAAGAGTTTTACCGGCACATTTTTAAAGCAAGAATTTGAACGTGAAAATCGTTTAGTAAAAAAATAGTGCCGATGATATAAATATTTTTTGTCTGCACTTTCCTTTCTGCCTATTTTGCGGAACTAAATGATTGAACGATTTTCTCATATCACGCGACTTCTGATCATCGGGATCCTCTTTACAGGATTCTCCGCACATCTCGCTATACCCTTTTTTGGTGACGCAAAGAAAACTGCTTTTACCCAGTGGCTGAATCATAAAGTAGTGGCTTCCGGAGATTCGGCTGAAGCTGAACTGCGCGATCGGATCAAGAAATTACCGAAGGAAGCGTCCAATTTCTGGATGCTTGTGCAGGATGCGTCAAAACTAATATCGGATCACGAAGACGATTTTCGCATCGGGCCGTTCTCATCAGATAAAGAGAGTGAACGGGTTTCAAGCTGGCTCATCGGTCAGTGGAGCTCATTTAACAGCCACAACAGCAGTCCGAACGCTGTTCTTCCCGAAATTGTGAAACCGTTTCAAAAATGGATCTCACAATCTGATACCGGAAATTTATCTCAGCGATTACACTCTTTTTCACTACCCGCTCCCGATCTTTTCACAGAACAACTCTATCTGAATGACCGGATCGTGCTGCGGCTCCCCCCCTTGATCAGCGGCATAAGTATCAACGCTCCCTAATATTAGCATTCTCTTTCCCCTTTTTTTTACCCGGGTATAGTATGCCCGGCATCTAACCATTTTTTATTAATAATCACTTTAGCAACAGTTATGAAAAAACAAAATAACGGTTTTAAAATTGGATGTATCGTGCTGTTTTTAGGCATGACGATATGGTACCTCTTCCCCACGGTTCAGTGGACTCTGGAGCAGCGACACATGAACAATATGCCGGAGGCAGAACGTATTCAGTACTTTGATGAAAACAGGGAACGTCTTCAGAATATTCAGTCGCGTTCATTATCTCTCGGGCTCGACCTGCAGGGCGGAATGTACGTAACGCTTGAAGTTGGCGTGGCTCAGCTCATACTGGAGCTCGCAGGTGACTTTGCCGACGAATCACTTGAGGATATCATCAACACTGCGAATGAACGGGCGATGGAGCAGAGAACCGACTTCATTAGCGAGTTTGTCAGCGAATTTGAGAGCAGAGACCCTAATGCTATGCTCAGCCGGTACTACCGGTCTGATGCTGAAGACATCACCCGGAGATCATCAAACTCGGATGTTGAAGAGTATCTTCGCGGCCAGAGAAGCAGCGCTGTAGAGCGGGCAATGGAAATTATCCGTACCCGTGTTGACCGTTTTGGTGTTACAGAGCCTTCCATTCTGCAACAGGGTAACAGCCGCCTGGTAGTTGAGCTTCCGGGTGTAGATGATGAAGAGCGCGTAAGAGATCTTCTGCGCGGTACTGCGCGTCTCGAATTTCGCCTGACTCCAAACACTGACGAAATCAGCAATGCCAAAGATCAGATCATCCAGTACTTTGAAGACGATGAGAACGGCAACGAGCTGCTCGACGTATTTGTTCCGCAGGGAAGAAGTCAATACGTATTTGGATATGCGGCAGGCCCAGATACGGCGCGCGTAAACCAGCTTCTGTTCCAGGAAGAAGTCTTCTCCATGCTGCCCCGAAACTCAACATTAATGTGGGGAGCAACTCCATTTGCCCAGGACAGCGGCCTTGACCTCTTCGAACTCATCCCGGTACGATCCCAGGTTGAGATGACGGGTGATATCGTATCAGAAGCACGGGTTGCATTCGATCCAAACACCAACGTTCCGGAAGTATCCATGACCATGGACTCTGAAGGTACCCGGAGATGGGCTCGTATAACCGGGGCCAACATCGGCCGGCCCGTTGCAATTGTACTGGACGGATATGTTTACTCATACCCCAATGTGCGGTCTAAAATTACGGGTGGACGATCATCCATTACCGGAATGGGCGGACTTCAGGAAGCTGAGGATTTAGTTAACATCCTGCTTTCAGGTGCTCTTCCTGCCCCGCTTGAAATTATTGAAGAACGAACTGTCGGGGCCACCCTTGGTGAGGCTTCGATTAGAGCCGGTTTCTACTCGGTTATGTTCGGCCTGATTATCGTAGCCATGTTCATGATTGCCTACTACCATGTGGGGGGTGGTATTGCCGACCTTGCTTTGACCCTGAACATCATAT
>CAZKIZ010000312.1:0-4258 GCA_964552935.1 uncultured Rhodohalobacter sp.
GGATATCTAAACGTACCAGGTCCCCTTTTCGGTATTCAATAAATTCATAATCGAGAGATGCATAGCCTCGCGTACCGCTTTTCAGCTTGTCGTAAAAATCAAATACCACTTCAGCCATGGGAATTTCGTAGGTGATGTCCACGCGATTTCCCTGCATAAAGAGCTGGTTTACATACACACCGCGACGATTCTGGCAGAGCGTCATCACCGGACCGATATAATCAGCCGGGGTAATGATACTCGCTTTGATGTACGGCTCCCAGACCGCCTCTACTTTTCCGGCATCGGGCATTTCGCTGGGATTATCAACCTGAACCCGCTTTTTCTCGCCCTTATAGTCTGTCTCCACCTCATACTTCACGTTGGGTACGGTGGTGATGATATCGATATTAAATTCGCGGTCGAGCCGCTCCTGCACGATCTCCATGTGGAGCAATCCAAGAAATCCGGCACGAAATCCAAAACCAAGCGCTTTGGAAGTTTCGGGCTGATAGGAGAGCGACGCGTCGTTCAGCTGTAGCTTTTCCAGTGCGGAACGCAGATCTTCAAAATCTTCGGACTGAGTGGGAAATATTCCGCTAAATACCATCGGTTTCGACTCTTTGTAGCCGGGGATGGCTGTGTCCGCTCCCTTTTTCTGATGTGTGATGGTATCACCCACGCGGGCATCCTGCAGAGATTTCACGCTTCCAATTACGTATCCCACCTCGCCCGCTTTCAGTTCCTTGCACGGTTTTTTCTGCAGCTCCAGGTACCCGATCTCCTCCGCATCATACTCCTTATCGGACGCCATAAAGAGAATTCCGTCCCCTTTTCTGAGCGTCCCTTCCATTACCCGCACATAGGCAATAGATCCGCGATAGGTGTTGAAAATGGAATCGAAGATCAGAGCTTTCAGAGGCTTATCAACCTCCTGTTTCGGAGCCGGAACCCGCTCAACAATTGCTTCAAGCAGCTCTTCCACGCCTGCACCCGTCTTCCCGGAAACGTGCAGAATATCTTCATGCTCACAGCCGATCATATCTACAATTTGCTGGCCTACCCCTTCCACATCCGCGCCCGGGAGGTCAATTTTATTGAGAACCGGAATAATTTCGAGATTCTGATCCACCGCCTGGTAGAGGTTGGAAATGGTCTGCGCTTCAATGCCCTGCGCGGCATCCACCACCAAGATAGCGCCCTCACACGCTTTTAGTGCCCGGGATACTTCGTACGCAAAATCGACGTGGCCGGGCGTATCGATGAGGTTGAAGATCACCTCTTCTTTATTTGGCCGCGTGTAGATCATGCGGATGGCGTGACTCTTAATAGTGATTCCACGCTCCCGCTCAAGGTCCATATCATCCAATACCTGCTCCTGCATCTCCCGCTCGGTGATCGCGCCGGTTCGTTCAAGAAGCCGGTCGGCCAGCGTAGATTTGCCGTGATCAATATGGGCAATGATGCAAAAGTTTCGTATTTCTTTCATAAAAATTTTAGATGGGCTGAATTTTACTAAGCCTTAAATATACGGATTCAGAACGGTGATTGCACTCTTTTCGTGCCTTGTTTGGTGATTGGTTAATTGTTATCGGTTATCAGGTGAGCCGTTTCCCGTTAACCGATAATCAATACACCAATAACCGCCTATCACTCTTTCGTGGGGCTGAGCAGTTCTACATGGAACCGGAAGGTTTCGCCTTCGATCGTCATGGTATCATACACTTCACGAATCAGTTCAAAAACAACTTCAGTTTCTCCTTTAATGCTGGTAGAGAGATAATTCACATCCACCTCTACGTCGTGCTGTGCAACAAATTCAATGAGGTCCTGCACTTTATCTTTGGGATGATCGGTATAAAGTGGAATATAAGTGAGCTGAGCTACGGTTTTCATGGTCTGTGTTTGTTTTAGATGTTTACCCTAAAGCTATCACTTTTTGCGGAATGATTCGAACGGATTCCTATGTAACTGAAACTTAAACTTTCCCAGGATCAGCTATGTCTGCCAGTGGCAGATTTGTCTGACCCATCCCCTGCTTTTGGTCAAAATTAGGGGAGTAAAAAGACATTGCCCCGGAGTGATGCTTTAGGTACAGTTCTTATGCTTTCAAAAAGGAGAGATCAGATCAATCGCTTTTCCATCATTTTTCCTGTAGATGGAGAAATCTGAATCGAGAGTCATTAATTTGCAAAGTTCGTGAACTTCCGCCATTCGTACGAGGCAGGCATCTGCAAATGATGCCGGAATATTCTGATAGTTTTCAAGAATCTCCTGCACTCTTCTCTGATCATCTGTGGATTTGAAAGCCGGTTGAATGATCAGGTGTTTGCGTGTCATTAGCTCCATGAGCCCACTTATCTCCATCGAAGAGCGCTGAAGAAGAAAGATGGTTTCTGAAATCACGCTTTCGCAGGTGTAAAGTGGAGGTTTGCATGCACCCAGCGTTTTGCCAACCCACAAATTCCACTCATCCCGTTTGTTAAAAAAAGCGTACAGCGGCCCTGTATCGATCAGGATCTTCATTCGCCATATCCTTTCATATGATCCGGATTTGTTGAACCATCCTCAAGACCTTCAGCGGTTGCATACAGATCACGATTCAGGTCCAGAAACGAGCCGGACTCTGGCTGAATAGTTCTCTCTTCTACCTCACGGTTGATAAGGTCCATAACAACCTGTTTTTGGGTAACACCTTTTTCTTCAGCCAGTGTGCGGATTTTCTCTTTCTGATCCGGTGTTAGTTTCATTCCAAACCAGACCGTTTTTTTATCTTTTGTTGATGACATGAAGAGTCCCGATATCGGTTAAATGGTTATTGGTATTGATGCCTGACGATAGGTTTTTCCTTTTAAAATTGATTGAAATGCAATATGATAATTATCGCTATTATTGCTGTTCTAGTACTACTTGTTGCAACAAGAATGTACAAACGTTGCAACTCTTTTGAAAGTGTGGCAAAAATCTCAGACCTCCAAGGTTTCTAAAACCCTGGAGGTCTTGATTTGAGGCCGAACCCAAGATCCGCAATGTCTTTTTGAGACATTGCGGATCTAATCTATTTCTCACCAACTCCCCGGAATGAATTTCCCCCTCTCCAGCGTTGGCTTTACACTCTGTAAATCCCTAACTTTGGCACGTGATTAAAACTGACTTCCATACTTCTCTCCATCATCATCGTCTGCAAACCGGCAGCCATGGGCATCTTGTACACTGAACCATATCTTTTCATCCCTGCTGCCCGGTTATCACACTCTTTTTCTACAAACAACCTGATTTTATTTTCCTATGAGAACCCTTGATTCTACCACGTCACTGCGTATAGCCGTTCAGAAAAGCGGCCGGCTTACGGATAAAACATTAAAACTTCTTGAAGGCATCGGCTTGAAATTCGACGACTACAAACGGAGCCTGCTCGTTAAATGCCGAAATTTTGATGTAGAACTCCTTTTGATCCGGGATGATGATATCCCGGAATATGTGCAGGATGGCGTATGCGACCTCGGGTTTGTAGGTGCCAATACCGTAGCCGAAGATCAGGCAGATGTTACTATTCTCCGCGGTCTCGATTACGGCGTCTGCAGGCTCTCACTGGCGGCTCCAAAAAACGGCCCCATCAAAAAGACCGAAGATTTTACCGGAAAGAAAATTGCCACAAGCTACCCGGTGCTGACCCGAAATTATTTTGAGGAGAAAGGGGTGAAAGACGTGTCCATTGTCACTCTATCCGGTTCTGTGGAGATTGCTCCCCGCCTTCAAATTGCCGATGCCATTTCCGATCTGGTCTCTACCGGCGGAACGCTGAAAGCCAACGGTCTGGTTGAACTGGATAAGATCTTTGACTCCGAAACACAGCTTATTCAAACCCATAAGCCACTTTCTGAAGGAAAACAGCAGCTTATTGACAAAATGCTCCAGCGTATTGAAGGGCATAAAACGGCCGCAGAAAGCCGGTATATTATGATGAATGCGCCGGAAACGGCAGTTCCCGAAATTAAAGAATTGCTGCCATCCATGAAAAGTCCCACCGTGATGCCGCTGGCAGACAACGGAATGGTGGCTGTTCACACCGTGATCCCGATCGACACTTTCTGGGATGTAATGGAAAAACTGAAAGCCGCCGGAGCCACCGATATTGTGATGCTGCCGATAGAATCGATGATTGTTTAGGAGAAATGAGAAATGAGACATGAGATATGAGATATGAGAGGATCGAAGGGACCAGTGACAGGTGAAAAGATGTCCCCATCTACCGCAGGCATTCCTTGGGGGGAAGGGG
>CAZKIZ010000313.1:0-4248 GCA_964552935.1 uncultured Rhodohalobacter sp.
TTTGTAAATCCATCTTTATTGGACCGCTCAGCATCTTCCTCTTGGATTTTAGCACTATCGTGCATAATGATTTCAGCAATATCAAGAGTCGGTGCAGTTCCCCAAACCGGACCTTTAAATCCCATGTTTACCAGTCGCGGAAGAAACCCAATATGATCAGCGTGTCCGTGGGTGAGCAGTACCAAATCTATATCGGCAGCTTTCAGCGGCAGATGCTGCCAGTTAAGCTCGCGCAGCTCTTTAATGCCCTGAAAAATGCCGCAGTCGATCAGAATTTTTTTTCCCGGGAGTTCAAGCAGGAATTTTGAGCCGGTAACTGTACCGGATCCGCCGAGAAAATGGATGTTTAAATGCAGACTCATGGGTTTCCGGAATAGGAAATACATATTGCCCGCGCTTCTTTGATAATCCGGTTTGCTTTTCGCTGGTCGATCCCGATTTCTTTAAGCGCGTTCTTGTTTTCATATAGCTGCACGGTAAGCACAATTCCTTTATCCGTAAGCTGGCTTTTTTCAGTTTTTGTAAGAGCAGACAGACATGTAATCGGATGAAGATTGAGCCTGCTAATAACATCTTTCAATCCATTATTTTTGGGATAGTCCCAGCTCAGTAAGTTCAGACCGATGCACTTCCCATAGGTAAGAGCGTCCTGAGTGAAGCGGGTGTTTGTTACCACATATCCTGTATGTTCTTTACCAGAGTGGCCCGGCTGCCGGGTCCAGTTGTTCTTCACATCCAGAAACCGCGATTGTATATACAAGGGAATTTGAACATTACAGGTATTCTCTTTTTTATTGTGAAACTTACATTCCACCATATAGTAGTGATCGTCTTTTACGGCTATAACATCAATTTCATGGGTAACACAATCGCCCTCTACTTTTACGCCTACTTCTGTTTTATACCCTACTCTGTTCAATATTTCAGCCACAAATTGTTCAAACGGAAAGCCGGTTGGGCCCAGTTCCAAAATAGCCTCTTTTAGTTTATAGCGGCCGGCCACGCGCTTAGATTCGGTCCTGAGCTTGCTGAACGCCTCACGATAAATTTTTTGGGTGCTGATCCCTTCAACAAGCAGATCTTTTATCGAATGGGTAATTGAGTCAATGATAAGATCCGACGCTCCGGCGCTTTTAAGTGACCTTCTGAGTTTAGATTCATCAAACAGTTCCCTTTCGCCGGACGCTTTGGTTACATGGATTTGAGACATAAAAGAGAGTATTTGATCTAAGTTCAAATGTTAAATTATGAACATAAAAGTCCCCCTTTAAGAAAGGGTTCTTCTTTTATCCCGCGCCAGCGAGAATCAGGGGTATGTTCACCGAATGCTGAAAAAAACGATAAACACCCCTCTTCCTGCAGTAGGGAATCCCAGGTTCTCCCCTTGATAGAGGAGGCATCTTTATTAATTCAAAAATTTTTAAAATCGTACTCACTTTACCAAGTTTCTCACTAAATAAACAAGAATAATTAGCGAATTGACAGCAATTGCTATACAAGACTTTCGCAGTTAAACATGAAACTACTTTCCGCAACTGATATAATCACTATCGTACACTTCGCACCACTAACTCCTCATCCAGTTCAACAACAGCCATACCAATACCTACAGATGTTTCCTGGTCGGGTTGAACATAGCGCAGATCGCGGATAATCACTTTCCATCCGTCATCTAACTGCTCCACCTCATAGGTCGGAAAACGCATCCAGTTGCGAAACCCGCGGACATCCGGTGAGTTCAGAGCTGCTTCCACAATTGAGTCAGGCGCCTCAATGGGAATCGGATCACCGATACGTTCAAAACTTTCGGGCCGAAACCAGTTCATCCTGAACCGGTAGTAGTGGGTCTCCGAAGCCGCAACTCCTGTTCGGAGAAGAGCGCGTGCCGGAAGCGGGTTTGCCATCACCTGTCTGATCTCTGCCCCGCCTTCGTTTAGCTGGGCGCGGGCGTGTGAGGCGGTCATTTTCGATCCGGCAATCATAAACGCGATATAAAATATGAGCAGCGACAGAAGCGTGAATGCAATGGGCTGTGTGGCTCCCCGATGCCGGCCCGACCAGCGTACAATGATAATTGCGGAGAGACCGATCAGCCAGATTACTTTCAGAAAAAACGGAACCACTTCTGCGGTGGTAATCAGGGCCGTAACGGCCGTGCCAAGCAGAATCCATCCACTGATACCGAACCACGATTCTGATCTCGCCAGAACCACACCTGCACCCGCAAGCAGCCAGAACCACGGATCAATGATGAAGAGGGTGTCACCGTAGAACCATGTACCACTGAACGGCATTAGCAGGCGGACGCCATAGGTATTTAGTAAATCTAACAGCGGGTGACTCCATACGCCGAGAAATGCAATACCCAGGAGCATAATGGGTCGCATTGGCGGCCCCTCCCGCATGCGGTTCTTTCGGCGCATTCGCTTCTCGATTAAACGATCAATACCAATCATGATACCGGTTAACAGAAAAGGCCAGATCATCAGGGCCAGGATTCCGTGGGTCCATCCTCTGCGAAACCACAGAGCATAATCTTCACTGACAAACATCGCTAAGGCATCAATATCAGGAATATTTGCCCCGATAAGTAACGTGGCTGTTGCCAGAGCGGTTTTTCGCTTCAGGCCGGCTTCGGCCATCGTAGCACCAAAAAGTGTATGCGCAAGAGGGTCCATGAATACAGTGTTTTAAAGTGCTGAGTGTTTGATGAACTGGAGGAGAAAAAGCGGTCTCAATGTCCCTGTATTTTTTTTAAAATGAGCAGACCAATGATAGTCAATCAACACGATTTATAAAAAGTTTGTATTGATTCCGTTTACTTTTAATGCTTCCTTCCCGGGATTTCTGGAGAAGCCACAGTGCGTATTCAAGACAAATGGTTTCTCAATCAGATACAAATATCGCTTTACGGTTTTATAGTCAAGTCCCTTAATTCATTAGGTGATCTAAAATCTCTCAATTCTCATACTTATAAGTTTAGTGGTAACAGTCCTAAACCGACCACTCCGTTTCGATATAAGGATAGGTGAGCAAATTTTTATCGCGCGTGATGAGTTTGGCTTTGTTTAACAAGCAGGATGCTACGATAAAACGGTCTGCCGGATCTCTGTGAAAGTCACCCGGCAGCTGTGTTGATTTCAGACATATATCAATATTCAAATCGACCCAGACAATCGGGAAATGGTTTGCTGCTATTTCAATCCACTCGTTCACTGGTACATTTAGAATGAGCTTCTTTTTATCGACTAACATTGCTATTTCCCACACTGATATTGCTGATACCAGAAACTGATCCTCCTGATTGATACGCTTCCATAACGAATCCGGCATTTCTCCATCTTCATTGGCGTACCAGATCAGGGCATGAGTATCCAGCAGTATCACTCTTTAAGTACCTCCCAATCAGTGTCAATCGGAGAGAGTATATCGTCCTGTTTTAATACAGAACCTTTAAGAGGATTCTGGCCGGAACGTTCACTTAGTACAGGCTGGACCTCTGCTATCGATTTACCATGCTTTGTAATAACAAGGTGAACTCCTTTTTCGTCCACATCCCGCAAATAGGAAAGGCATTTCGACTTGAACTCTGTTATTGATACTGTTTTTTTCATGATGCTGGAAATAAAGTGACTACTTCAATATAGTCATTTCTTTGATCGTATGTTTAACATAGTGAACAAACAGGGATTCCGGTGGCAGATTTGATCGGACCCATCCCCCATCCTTTAGGAGGCAAATGCTGTTACTTTCAAATTGTTGCTGCACCACTCTACTTCGTCAAGACTTCGAAAAGCTTGCTCTTGAGCAAAATTGGTGGTTAGAATGTCCAAAAGTGATTAACTGTGTTATCTGTGGTGATTTTAGTAAGTTCGTGAAATGATGAAATTTCAAAGGTGACTCAATCTCTATTCGAATTGTTCCAGACCTGATTCACCATCCACAAACGGCGCATGAGTCAATCGTTTCCAAACAAAAAGGCACCACTCCTCAAAGAGCTGTTGATATGGCTATTGATCGCCACAGGTCTTGCGCTGGTCAACTGGTATATAAACTATCAGGCTTATCCTGAAGCTCCGGACAGCACCCTTAAGCTTCTGGTCGTTCATCTTGCCTACAGCTATTTTGTCTTTTTACATATTCTTGTCCTGATAGCCGTTTTCCGCATGCTTTTTTGGGAGCGCATCAAACCGGCAAACCGGGTCATTCAGGAGGCAACCGGTCTTGTTTTCGCATTTATTGGCTTCT
>CAZKIZ010000314.1:0-4208 GCA_964552935.1 uncultured Rhodohalobacter sp.
TTGGAGACTTTCGCCAGCACAGCGGCCAATATTTTTTCTATGAAATTGACGTGATGAATCTCACCGGAGGCACTGCCCAGAAGGGCACCGTCAGCCCCTTTTTTGCTTACGTTCAGACGAATTGAGCGGTCTGATTCCTCGTCAAAGTCGATGGTATCCTTCGGATTTTTTACGATCGCCTCATACGGCTTGATTCGATACGGTACATTGGCGTAGACAAATGCCTGCCGGTCGAAAAGTGCCTCAAATGCTTTGGGTTTGTAATCGTTGTAGAACTCCAAAAATTTCAGCAGGTAGATGATCTGATGGTCACCCCAGTACCCGATATAGGACCAGGGATCGTCAGGCTCAATGGTTTCCCAATCAAAACCGCCTTTGGTTACTCGGTACGGATTATATCCGTCAAACGTAGACGCGTTCAGGAATTTGAAAATCATCCCCTCAATAAAGTCAGGGTAGGAGTGGGCAAGAGCTTCCCAGTTTTGAAAGATATCGCGCCAGTTACCTTCGTAATCCAGGATTTTTGATCCGTCAATTTCGCTGTGAGTGTTGATGGAGAACTGATTCCACGGCCGGCTGGGGTCTCCATGTCGCCGGCTGAATTTCAGGGGCAGATACTCTGTGCCCAACCGTACCAGGTCCCGGTCATCAGACTCATCCAGGTGCTCATCGAGAATGGACTTGTTGAAGGTGTCTGAGAGCTGATCAAAAAACGTACTATTTCGCTCTGCAACATCACGGCTGGCGTTTTCCAGATAGCCAACAAAGTCCTTTTTTTCAATCGTGTAATTGTTATCAAAAATTCCGCCACGCATGATATTAAAAAGTGTATTGGAGTAGTGGCGTGTATCGCGAAATTCATCAGAGCTCAGCTGCAAACCGTCTGATGCGGCAACGAGCTGTATCAGTTTATGAGTGCCTCTGTCAACGTCCTCCTGTAATTCTTCACCGAGGTGCGGGTTTTCCCGGATGTTCTTATTTAGAGCAATAACGTCAGCCTGCGTCTGGTTAACATTTGCTGCAATGGTCCAGCCGGCTTCTGATTTTCCGTTTAACTTAATATCTGAAGTTACAAAGTAGGCACCTTTTTCTCCTTTTACGTCCGTTTCTTCTTCAATCTCCTCCATATTTCGGAACTGGTCGAGCTGCAGAGAAGACAGAAGATAAGTTGGGTTTTCGAGCCCCATCGACCAGGCAACATTAGCCTTTAAAGCTTCACTCGGCTCAGCTTTATCGACTATAATGGCGCTTAAGGCAAAGATACCTATACCGCTCTCTTTTACCAGTTCATGACGTTTATAGGCGTCAACCAGGTTACTTGATTTGGTTTGTAAATCGCTGCTTACGCCGTGAGGCATAATATTCTGGATACCGTCCAGAACAGTTACGGTTTGGTTTTTATCAGAGTTATTAACCAGGGTAGATCTCTTGACGAATCCGTATAGATTGCTTGAATTCCACTGGTATCGAAATGCCAGGTTGAGGTCGTGATTGACCTCTTCAAACATAACTTTATTGCCATACCGGCTTTTATAGAGATTTTGTGATGTGTTGTACCGGCCGTTATCTCGTACAGAAAACGGTTCCCACACCACTTTTTTTCCATCTTTCTCAACTTTAAATATAGACTTGCTTCCGGTTATATGAGCCAGGTCAGCCAGTTTATCATCCGTATAATATGGGAACAGGGCAAATTGTGGGTTTTTACGCCCGGCCGATATTCCTCCGTTACTCGAAATGAACATCCAGTGGTTGGAGTCACTCACAATGCTCATGAAAAATGGACGCAACGAATCGTGGTCAGGAATTTTGAACCAGGACTCGTTTTCAAACTCTTCAAGTTTTATTGACACAGTAGCTAATTGATTTATATAAAAAATTTATGTTCAGTTAGTTTAAATCATGGATGGCGACATACTCCGATTTTAGTTCGGCTCACCATAAACCCTTACATAGTCCACATACATAGTTTGGGGAAACCTCGTGGAACTGTTTGGCGGACCCACAAATGTTCCGCCAACCGCTACGTTCAGGATGATGTAAAATGAATTGTCGTTAAAAACCCACTCACCATTCGTATCATCCGGTGTGATTTCGTTGTACATCACATCATCCACAAAGAATTTTATAGAGTTCGGGCTCCACTCAATCGCAAAAAGGTAGAAATCGGTATCGAATCTTCCACTGGGAAGCTGATACCGCCTGGTTACCGCATTACCTGCTGAGTATCCCGGGCCGTGGACGCTACCGTGAACAATGGCAGGCTCCTGTCCGCGATATTCCATAATGTCAATCTCACCAATTTCGGGCCAGATTTTGGTACCGTCTGAGTCATCACCCAAAAGCCAGAACGCCGGCCATATTCCCGCTCCCCAGGGTAGCTGAATACTCGCTTCAAAACGCCCAAACGTTGTTTCGAATTTGCCCCTGGTCAAAATTCGGGCAGATGTATAGGAGGAGCCATTAAAAGACTCCTCTCTTGCAGTGATCTGAAGCATTCCATCTTCCACCCGCACATTTTCCGGACGGTCGGTATAGTACTGCCGTTCATTATTTCCCCAGCCGGGTTGTCCAAAGATTTCTACGCCGGTGCCGATATCGAAGGTCCATTTGTCGGGGTCGAGTGGGCCTTCTGCATCAAACTCATCCTGCCAGATAATTTCGGTGTACGTTACTTCCTCTGGTTCGTTATCCGTTCCACACCCCGATACAATTAAACTTAATAGAAGAAGCTTTAAAGCTGTTTTCATTATGTATTTACCTGATCTTTTTCCGATTACATCTTAGACAATCCATCCTGAACCAGTTTGGGGCTACCTTCGCAGGTAAATATTGTCTACATAAAATGTGGCTCCCTGCAAGCCGGGACCCTCATCGGAGTCCAGTACTATTTGGCCAAGGTTTGAGCGGTTTGCCATGCCCGAGATATCCATATCTACACTAATCCATTGCCCGGAGACTAAAGCAGGGCTGGTAGTTGGCCTGATAGTCGTAGAGGTGGTGGATTCGTTTCCGCCAAGATCATTGACTAACCTTACCCTAATTGCAGAATTATTCGGAATTTCATCAGGAAAGAACATATCCATCCTGAGATGCGTCATTTCACTTCCATCAATCGTGGGTACATTTTGATTAAACTCGATGCCAACAAAGTTGAAATTCTCGTAGCCCAAAACGTTATTGCCGTCTACTACAAAATCATTTGAAGTGGTGGTTTGAAACGGCTCATAGAATCCGTTGTAGAAATCAACAGGGACATTTTCGAATGCGTCACTGAAGATTGAAATTACATCTTCTGGATCCTCGGTTGGCGTTGGGGCGGGAGTAAATTCACCCAAAGATTCGATGATCAGAGCACCATCAGCAGCTATGCTTCCCAAATTTGCGGTGATCTCAGCTGTACCTTCGCCAACTACAGTAACGCGTCCTTCATTATTAACTGTGGCAACACCGGGGTTAGATGTGTTAAAGCTGTAGTAGGCCGGTGAAGCATTTACGGTTACATCTACTCCATTTGGCTGATTTATAGTGAAAGTACGTCCGGTTATTGAACTCGCTGAACCCGTGAAGCTGGTCACTGTAACGTCATTTCCATCCATAATTGCTGCCCGGGGCTGAGCCAGATCTGATAGATTTTCAAACTTCACATCATCAAGCCAAAATGAGTATCCGTCTCCATCTTCCGGTCCTTCCGCATACCATAGCAGTCCCTGCTCTTGTGTTAATCTCGAAGCATCAGGAATAGGTATAACATATTTTCTCCAGTTTGTAGTAAGCCTTAGATTGCTGCGTGTAACTTCAAACTCATTGCCTAAGAAATCCTGGCCAAAGCCTATATCATTAATTGTGCCAGCTTTTGTTCCCTTGGCGTAAAATGTGAGTGCATTGAAGGAGGATAAATTTCTTCCGCCATTCTCGTCCCTGAAAATTGCGCCTGCAAAAGCTCCTTCCGGATCGTTCACATTAGGGACGTCAAAACGCATAGAGAGGGTGCTGCCTTCAATTGTATTTCTGTTATCAACGCTGAAGGCATCCAGGACAGACCCTTCAAAAGGGAGGTATTCGAGTCCTGCACTGAATCCATCAATGAAAACCTCAGGATTTTCAGGGAAGTCGGGAGACTCCAAATCATCTACAGTTCTTTCGCAACCAAAAAAGATCAGTAGCATTAAAACCGGAAACAGAGTGTGCTTAAACTTATGTATGGT
>CAZKIZ010000315.1:0-4175 GCA_964552935.1 uncultured Rhodohalobacter sp.
GAAACGGCAATAATTACTGCCGCAGTTGGTTACACAATTGAATAACACACATAAATAAATCACAGATAAATGAAGTTTTTTAAAATTATATCGACAGTGCTGTTTGCAGCACTTTTTGCAACATCAGCTGCCTTTGCTCAGGGCCAAATGGGGCAGCAGCAAATGCCGGATGTTCCTACATCAAATGATGTAAGTGACGAAGAGCTCACACAGTTTGTTACCACCATTACTGAAATTGAGCCAATTCAAATAGAACTACAGGCAGATGTTGAAGAGCTTGTTGAAGAAGAAGAGATTGCGTTTGAGCGATTTCAGCAGTTGATGATGGCCATGCAGAATCCGCAAATGGCAGAGCAAATCGAAATCACAGATGCTGAAAGAGAAAAAATCCAAAACATTCAGCCAAAACTGAGTGAACTTCAGATGAAAGCTGAAGAAGAGATTATCGAAAAAATTGAAGATAACGGCCTCAATGTGGAGCGTTATCAGGCAATCATGATGGGTGCACAGCAGGATCAGGAGCTTATGCAACGACTCCAGACCGCACTCGAAGCAGCTCAAGGCTAATAAAGATTAGCTTAGATTTTAAAAAGCCGCTTACATTTACTTGTAAGCGGCTTTTTTTATGAAATGAATGTTTTTGTTTTGCTTGAGCTTTCCATCTATTTCATTCAGGTTTGGGTCTGGATTTGACATCTGAGTTCCGGTTGAGGCATTCCAGGGATTTGCCTTGAATCAGATCAGTAGTGTCTCAAAATGACATTTAGAATCTGATGGCAGTAATAAAATAAGCGTTCATCCCAATAACGGTGTCAGCCTTAAAGATTTACCGTGTAAGAGCCCTTGATTTTTCGGTCCAGCTCACGTCGGGCATCCTTCTCTTTGATGTCATCACGCTTATCATAGCTTTTCTTACCCCTGCCCAGTCCAATCAGGAGCTTGGCATAGCCTCTTTTGAAGTAGAGCTTCAGGGGGATCAGGGCAAACCCTTTTTGATTGATATATTTATCAATTTCACGAATCTCCTTTTTATTCAAGAGTAGTTTGCGGTCTCGGCGCTCATCGTGATTGTTGTGGGTGCCAAACTCATACGGCTTCACATACATGTTTTTCAGCCACACTTCTCCGCTCCGGAGGTAGGCAAACGCCTCGTTTAAACTCGCTTTCCCGGCCCTGATGGACTTAACTTCTGTTCCTTTCAGGGCGATTCCGGCCTCAAATGTTTCATCAATGTGATAATCGTGGCGCGCCTTTCTGTTTTCGATCTTAGGCGGCGTGTTGGATTTCTTCTCTGTTTTTTTAGCCATAATTTTATAGCAATCTAAACCTGTTAGTAGTCAAAACCGACTTCTCTGAGCCCCTCAAGAACGTCCTCATCCGGGCTTCGGTCCGGTAAGGTAGAATATACGCCCATAATCTGTTCAATCTGCTCGCGTGCCACACTGTTTTGCGGATTGATTTTCAGAACTTCAGTGAACTGAACGAGGGCATTATTCATCCTTGTTCGCATCTGTTCTGCATCAAACGTGTTCATGCTGTGAAGGCCGTAATTGAGATGTGTCTTCTCTCTGAGCTGAATCACCACCGGATCATCCTGATCTTCTGACTCAAGGATACTGAGTGCAGTCTCATATTCATCTTGCTCTATTAAAATATTGACCTGCTCCTCAACCGTCATGTTGGGATCGAGCTGAGGAGACTCTTCTCCGCAGGAGATTGCAAAAAGGGATGCCAGGAGTAGTGAAAAGAATAAAACTTTGTTCGTGATCATAATACTTATTGGTATAAAATTTAACTGATTACACTAATTGGAGTTGCGCTGATAGAGAGCAAGAAAACAATCATACTGATCCAGCCAAGAAGGCGCCGGTTCGGGCTGAGACGCTGTTCATAAATTACGGGAGGGTGTTCTATTTTTACAAAGTAAACAATAAAAAAGGACCAAAAGACCCAAATTAATGACCCTGCCTGCTCCAGGCCGTCACCGAATAGATAAAGATAACCAACAGAGCCGATAAGTGACAGAGCCCATACAGGTGCTATCCACTCGTGAGACCCGTGAAATCCTTTTCGGAGCAGAAAGAAAAGAACAAGGGCCCATATCACTGTTGAAGTCATTTCATATCCCGGTATCCATTCTGAGAACTGCAGATAGAGAAAGGGGATGACTTCAATACCCGCTAAAAGAGTGATGCCGCCAAAGCAAATCCGAGCCACTTTTTGGTGCTTTTTATAGCCCAAAAGCGAGTAGAGAATGTGGCCTCCATCGAGCTGACCAATTGGCATCAGATTCAGCGCAGTAAAAAAGAGACCCAGCCATCCTGCAAACAGAAATGGATAGTGATGCATTTCGTACATCGGGGGGACATTCTCAAAGAAGCTTGCAAGAAAGGAATAGAGTATGGTTTCTCCAAGAATGATCACTCCTCCCTCTTCGGGTATAGCCGGTGGCTCATCCGGAAATGATCCAGTTTCCCTGATATGCTCAATGACTTCATCGTGGCCGCTGAAATTTTCAATAAAAGTGGGTTCAGGGAGTGTTGCAAACCCGATAAGCAGTACGATTAGAGAGACAATGAACCCGGCGATAGGGCCTGAAATACCAATATCGAAGAGCTTCTTCGTTGTGCGAATCTGCTCTTTAATTCTGATAACGGCGCCTATCGTGCCGATTCCGAGGGGAATGGGAATAAAGTAGGGGAGCGAAACTCTTACTTTATGGTAGACGGCAGCGAAGTAGTGGCCAAATTCATGAGTAGCAAGAAAGGCGAGGAACAGTGTGGCAAAAAGGGCGCCCTGCGGCCACATATCGAGATAGCTCTCTGCGTGCACATCCTGCCCAACCCATAAGATTCCGAAAAAGGTAACACAGGCAAATGTCACAATGAACAATGCGCTGTGTTTCAGTATCTCGGCAAACCCGGGCTTGTTTACAGGTTGCTCTTCACGCTGCTCTGCAGGTTCAGTTTCAACGTCAGGAATGTTGGAGTGGGGGTAAGGCAAGACAGCTGTTTAAAATGGGTTAATTACGTAAAATGGGTAACGTCATGCAGCGCGCACCGCCCCGGCCGCGGCAAAGTTCGTGCCCCTGGAAGCTAATAGCGATTTTTCCAGATTCTTTATGATCAAACGGGCTGTTTTCATAAGCTTCAATAAATTCAAACTGAGTCATCAGCTGGTAGCCGTTCTTCTTAAGTGCTTCAAAAGTTTTTGTGTTGCGTTCGTACCCAACGATTACGCCGGGTGCAAGGGCAAATACGTTTGCACCGTCTGTCCACTGCTCTCGAAACTGAGTCGTTCGGTTTTCACCCCCGCATCGAATAAAGTTGAATTCAGCTCCGGTAAGCTTTTCCAGCGCGCCTTTCAGGCTTTCATGCTGGCGTGAAAGAATCGAACCGCCACTCTTGTGAAGCTCAACAACGTTATTTGTCTGTTCCTCGATAGCCGGGGGAAACACGATACATTCATTCTCATCAGCAAACGTAAAAATCGTGTCAAGATGCATAGATGATCGCTTCTTGGGAATATCAACTGCTAACACATGCTCAACGTTTCCTTCAAGAAGATTATTGGCCACGCCCACCAGGCCGCTGAATGTTGTGCGCTCGCTCATTCCTATCAGCACAACTTTTTCACTTACGACAAGAACATCTCCTCCTTCTATCGATTGACTGCCGCCGGTATAAATGATCTGATCTTTCGATTTCTCAAAAATGGGATGGTGAAGCAAAATCAGATCCATGAGCAGAGATTCCCTGGCACGCGCTCGCTTTGCGGCCTTGGAGAGAATGATCTTGTCTCCCGCAACAGCGGCAAGATCGCGGGTAAAGAGCAGGTTAGGGGCCGGGTGAAGCGTAAAATGGTGACCCTCCGATATGGACCCCTCAACAACAAACCGGAGCAGTTCTCCGGCGTCCAGTCTTTTAAGATCTTCCTCAACAGCAGCAAGATTTTCATACGGCAGCTCCTTCACAAGCTGATTAACAAATGTATCCCGTACTAATTCAGACTGCAGACACTTTAGGGCAAGATCCGTTATTTCATATATCTCGCCGTCATCAGGCATGGCGGCACTGAATACCTTAAGCATGTTAAGATGCTCTTCCCGGGCATCTTCTTCGAAAATGATATCGTCAAAAAGAAGTTCATCTTTGAGCTCCGGATTGACCAGCGAC
>CAZKIZ010000316.1:0-4160 GCA_964552935.1 uncultured Rhodohalobacter sp.
TTCTTGTTTCTACAAACCAATGATTTCTGGCGTGATTATGAGGCAATGAAATCAAGTGGTGTGGTTTTCAACGAAGAACCTAGAGTAGAAGAATATGGCACAGTTGTAGTTTTCCAAGACCTTTATGGAAACAAGTGGGACTTACTACAACTAAATCGAGCAACCAATTAGTACGCATATAACAAAACGGCTCAAACGGACGATTTTTGGGTTCGGGGCTTTGGAAAGTAGGTCGCCTAGCCGATTAGCATCCAAACAGTTAAGGCCCGGCAGGTTCGAAAAAATCTGGCAGTGTGGGTGCAGGGTTGTGTGATATAAATTGGTATTCCGGCGTTTATTAGATCAATTCAACAGATTTAGCGAAGACTTCAATGAAAATAAAACCCATCCTGAGTCTATCTACTACAAAATACTGCGTTACCCTACCGTTACCCTAAATTGCACTATCTGGTAAAATCAAAAAAGCCCAACCACTCAAAAGTGATTGGGCTTCAATACGATCCGGTCCGCCAACCGGCGGACGAACCCTCAACCTTCCCGAGGCTTCGGGACAGGCGTTCTAACCACTATTTATGATCTCTTTCAAATCAATTTCGCCTGATATAATCTTTTCAATCACCTTTCGGCTTTTCATTCTCTTAATCCAGTTCTCTGCACGGATAGCCTGACTCTTGGTTTGAAATTCGATTACACGTTTTAGATCCCAAGGTACTCCTCGGTGCGTTGCCCGAGACTTTCCCGAATTGTGCTTTTCCAGGCGCTTATCAACATCGTGACTGTGACCTGTATAATATTGATCCAGCTTCTCGCTATATAAAATGTACAAGTAGTGCATAGATTCTCCCCCATCATTTCTCTCACAAATAAAAAAAGCCACCCACAATGTGATCAGCTTTTTATGCGATCCGGTCCGCCATCCGGCGGACGAACCCTCTATCTTCCCGAAGCCTCGGGACAGGCGTTCTAACCAACTAAACACCACCACAAACAAAAAAAGTTACCCACGTCATGAGCATATTTTTATGATATCCTGTCCGCCAGCCAGCGGAGAACCTCGAACTTCCCGAGGCTTCGGGACAGGCGTTCTAACCAACAAATACCACCCACAAACAAAAAAAGCCACTCACAAAGTGAGCAGCTTTTTATGCGATCCGGAAGGGACTCGAACCCTCGACCTCCTGCGTGACAGGCAGGCGTTCTAACCAACTGAACTACCGGACCATTATGTCAATAAATTTTTTACGTGTGCCGGATGTAATTTTAAGCCTCCCGCCTGCCGTGGCAGCGCGTTCCCCCGAAGGGATGCCTTGGGCATAACCAACTGAACTACCGGACCAAAAAATAAAATTCATCATTTTTTGACAGACCTAAATATACCATGCTCCGCAGCACGATGTCAAGAGCAGATTGAGAAATCAGCACAAAAAAAATGAGGACCACAAAATCAATTGTGATCCTCTTATCGGGATGGTGATGGGATGTAAGCTCTGTCTATAAAATATCTTCTATGGAGGATGTGACAGAATCGCTCATAGGCTTCTCATTACTTTTAAATCTTCTGAGCAGATTTCCGTTCCTGTCAACCAAAAATTTTTCAAAATTCCAGCCAATATCGCCTGTAAAATCCCGGTTTTCTGCAGTTGTCAGATCTTTGAACAGCGGATGGATTTCATCTCCTTTCACATCTACTTTTGAAAAAAGCGGAAACTTTACACCATAATTAACTTCACAAAACTCTATAATTTCCTCATCCGTATCGAGTTCCTGCCCTCCGAAATTATCAGACGGGAACCCAAGAACCGTAAAACCCTGATCACTATATTTTTCATGCAGCTCCTGCAATTCTTTATATTGAGGAGTATATCCACACTTGGAGGCTGTGTTAACAATCAGCAAAACATTCCCGGCATAACTGTTAAGGGAGGTCTTTTCACCCTTTATTGTGACGAGATCGTGCTCATAGATGTTAGATTCGTCAGCTGAATTAAATGCCATGAACAAAAATGGAATTAATGTGAATAATTTTAATTTCATACCGTTGGGTTATTAGTTTGTAGTTAAACTTCAATATAGATCAATTTCATTCCATTACTTTGAAAAAATTACTCGCCTGTTTAACAATTGTTGCATTTACCATACCTGACATCGCCAGCGCTCAAATGTTTTCAGTAGGAGATACTGAAGAAAGGACAGACACCCGCCTCAGCCTATACAGCACTCTTGGCGTAAGCTGGGAAATTGCGGAATTCGAATATCAAGATGACGACCTTCCTCCCGCTCAAAGAGCTGACTTTCAGGACAGTATTGTCCGACTTAGATTTGAAAATCCGGGCCTGTATATATCCGCAGGGTTTGGCGGCTCATTTACCGGCATGGACGATCGCTCCTATCTTAATGTAAATGCGATGCTCTATAATGACATTGCGTTAGTTCGGTCCCAACGGTTTATATTGGGTCTCCCCATTCAAATTACCACCGACCTTAAGAGCGTGGCTTTGCAGCAACAGGGAGATGGTTTTCAGCAAAGCTCTCTTGTGTTTGGAACGGGTGCAAGCATGCAGTACAGAATTAGTGAAAGAGTACAAATGTCCCTGAGAGCAACACCTAACTACGGATTCAGCTTTTCACAGGGTGCCTTTTTTGGCGGCTCACTCTTTACAACCAAGGGTGTGGCGCGCCTCTTCTTTGATGAAGTATTTGGCTCAAATACGCTAGTATTTGGATATGACTTTGATTTTAAAGATTACAATATTGATGAAGGTCAAAATAACTACCAGTATCTATCTCATTCATTTACAGTAGGCATTGCATTTTAAAAGATGAAAACCGAAAAACTTATTCTAGAGCTCGAAACCCTTTGCGAAAAAATTGGTTACACCATCAGAAAAGAGAGGGGGAACTTTCGCGGCGATCAGTGCGTCATCGAAGGTGAAAAACTAATTGTTGTCAATAAAAATAAACCCCCGGTTTCTCAGGCCGGCATACTGGCCAAAGTACTCCAAAATGGTCATACTGATGATATTTTTATAAAACCGGCGGTCAGGAAAGAGCTTGAAGACCTCTGGGTACGGATCGATCGGTTCAAAGAACCAGCTGAGGAAATGCCTGAATGATGAAGTGTACTTTTTTAGGAACCGGCACATCCATGGGCGTTCCTGTCGCGGGCGGGTTTGGCAGTGAACGAATTAATGGTGATCCGCGAAATCAGCGGTATCGCTGCTCCGTTTGGCTGCAAACTGACGAAACCTCCCTGATCATTGATACCGGTCCGGAGTTCAGACTTCAAACCATCCGCTCAGGCATTAAAAAAATTGACCTGGTTTTAGTTACTCACGAGCATATGGATCATATTGCCGGGCTCGATGATCTTCGTGCATTCAACTACGTTCAAAAATCAGCTATTCCGCTCTATACAAGCGCCAGGGCAGCAGATTCCATTCGTGAGCGTTTTAGCTACATGTTTGGCAAGGATAAATACCCAGGCTCAACCAGCATCGACATTCACGAAACCGATCAACCTTTTTCCTTTCAAGATCTCACCATCACCCCGCTCACCTACAACCACGGGAGAATTGATGTGCAAGGGTACAGAGTAGGTGACTTCTCCTACATGACCGATGTAAAGAGCGTGCCGGAAGAGACGCGTGAGAAAATTAAGGGGAGTAAAGTACTTGTGCTAAGCGGTCTCAGATGGGCTCCCGAGCACCCTACTCATCTCACAATACCTGAAGCGATTGAATTTGCCACAGAATTGGAAATTCCAAAAACCTACCTGATTCACATGAACTCGTATGTGGATCATAAAGAGAGCAACGAAAGACTTCCGGATCACGTGCAGCTTGCGTATGATATGCTTGAGATATCAATTCCCTAAAAGTTGTTATTTGTTATCGGTGTGTAATTAATAACTGTTCGATCCTAAAAATTAACGAAAGAAGCTCCCCTCCTTCGTAAGGAGGGGTTCGGGGGTGGTTATGGTACTATGATCAAGTACTATAATTAATAAATCAGCTGATTGAATTTTTTTTCCCATCGGGTTGCCCATATTAAAACCACCCCTTCCCTTGAGGAAAAAGGAGGGGACTTTTGATGCACTTTGATGATTTTTAAGAATCGAACTCAGGAAAGAACTATTCAGTAATTATATGATTCACTTTTGT
>CAZKIZ010000317.1:0-4159 GCA_964552935.1 uncultured Rhodohalobacter sp.
AGCCTCATCTGCCTCGCATTTCTCTTTATGAGTGACACCAGTTTTTCGCTCTCCTCACCTTTTTTAATGAGATCTTTCTTTTCGAGCATGCTTATGATCCCCGACAGTGTATTTAACGGGGCCTGAAGATCATGTGATGCCCGGTGGGCAAATCGCTCAAGTTCTTCATTGATCTGCTTCAGTTTTTTCGCTTTTTCTTCAGCCTCCTTTCGGGCTAAAAGGAGCTCTTTTTCATACCGCTTTCGCTGGGTAATATCGAGAATTGATAACCGATAGATTGTCTTTTCACCGGCCTGTTCAACTCTTTTTGCGTTGATCAGGCCCGGAATTTTTTTCGACTTTTTTCCCCGCAGCTCCAGGAATATTTCCACAGCTTCTCCCTGCATCTGAAGCAGTGGAATCAGGTGAGTCTGAAAGTAAATTTTACCGCCCTTATTCAACAGATCCTGAAATTTCATCTCAAACACCATCTCGTCCCGTTCAAATCCGAGCCACTCTAAAAAGGTGTTGTTCACGCTTATAATGGCGCCGTCTGCAAGTACAGACATATAACCGCAGGGCGAGTTTTGATAGATATCCTCGATATTTTCTGAATACGGATCTGTAATCAACGGTCGCTCTCCAAATACGCTTTTATAGCATCGATTGTCAGTTCCGGGGCCGTAAGGTGCGGGCAGTGCCCCGACGCATTCAGTTGAACATAGCAGCTGTTTTGCATCCGTTCATGAACGTATTTACCTACCTCTGCGGGAGCAATCACATCGGGATCGCACTGTATAATCAGGCTGGGGACCGATACCCGGGGCAGATCCTCGCGGTTATCTGCAAGAAAGGTAACTTTGGCAAAGTGTTTTGCTATCTCTGGGTTCATTCTGCAGAAACTGTTGTGCAGCTCAGCCGCGGTTTCCGGTTTATCGGGGTTTCCGGCAATAACCGGCGTAATGGAGCTCGACCATCCTAAAAAATTACTTTCAAGTGTTTCTATAAGATCACTGATATCTTTCTTTGAAAAACCGCCATGATAGTCCTCATCATTTATGTAGCGGGGCGATGGACCAATCATGATGAGCTTTGAAAACAGGTCAGGTCTTTTTGCGGCAGCAAGAACTCCAATCATAGTGCTGACGGAGTGCCCCACAAAGAGAACATCTCTAAGTTCCAGCTCTTCGCAAATTTGGATAATATCCTCAGCATATCCGTCAAGTGAACTGTACTTGTCAAAATCGTACTCACGTTCATCCGATTGTCCCGATCCTGTGTGATCAAAAAGGATAATTTGATAATCGTTTTCAAAGGCCGGAGTTACGAATCTCCACATATTCTGATCGCACCCGTATCCATGGGCAAACATCATCGGCTGACTTCCGCTCCCGAACTGCTTAACATTATTTCTGAATACGCTTTTCTTCATCTCTGTCATGGACTTAAGTAGAATATTCAATATGAATAGAAATTCATCAAATACAAAAAGTCATAATGGTTAACTTTTTTAAACTGCAACCTTTTGCCGGCTTCTACCGCTATATCGAACGCCATAGAAAATGGTAAATTGATTGTTTTATTCCTATCATTATTCGCATTCGGTTTCTCATAACGGTTTACGGACATAAACTTACATCCGCCACTAACTTTGTGTCCGAAATCGTTTGAACAGTTTTTGACTGACAATTAATTATTATTTCACACTCCCGCATCAAATGATCAAAACACCCTATTTGCTATTTCTCGGGGATGCACCCGACCAGCTTGCCGTAAAAGTTGCCAAAGGCGTTCGAGACTGGAGGCCGGAATTTGCTGTGGGTCAGCTGCGCCTTCCCGGCTGCAAGGCCGACCTGGGAATTCCCGATATGACGATTGAAGAGGCGCGTGAAGCCGGAGCTGAAACCATGATCATTGGCGTTGCCAACCGCGGCGGTTTGATATCGGAATCGTGGAAAGAAATTATGCTGAAAGCACTGGATAGCGGATTCGATCTCGCATCGGGTCTCCATAAGCTGCTGCGCAACGATCCCGCCCTTGCAGCAGCCGCAAAAGAGAATGGACAGCAGCTTTTTGATGTCCGTGTACCACAGCACGAATATCCCATTGCAACCGGAGAAAAACGTACCGGCAAGCGATGCCTTGCCGTCGGTACTGACTGCTCAGTGGGCAAGATGTACACGGCCCTGGCCATGGAACGGGAGATGAGAGAGCGAAAGATGAGCGTCGATTTTCGCGCAACCGGTCAGACAGGAATTTTAATTACAGGGGAGGGGATACCTCTCGACGCCATTGTTGCCGACTTTATGGCCGGAGCTGTAGAGTGGCTCACACCCGATAACGAGCCGGATCACTGGGATCTGATAGAAGGGCAGGGGTCGCTTTTTCACGTCTCTTTTTCCGGCGTCACTATGGCGCTGATACACGGTGGTCAGCCGGATGCCCTTATACTTTGCCATGAACCCACCCGCACCCACATGCGCGGAGTGCCCGCTTTTCAGCTCCCAACACTTGAGGCTGTGCGGGATCTCTCCCTTCAGGCCGCCCGCATAGTGAATCCAAAGTGCGAAGCGATCGGAATTTCAATCAATACAGCCGCACTTTCCGATGATGAAGCGCTGAGCTATCTATCAGAAGTCGAAAAGCGGATGGGGCTGCCCACCGTTGATCCCTATCGCCACGGAGCTGGCAGGCTGGTTGACGCTTTAGAGGAAATTTGATGAGCATACCTAAGGTAGAGATTCAGGTAGAATCGTTTCCGCTTGCCGAAGTGTTCACCATAGCCAGAGGATCACGCACGCATGCCGACGTCCTGACTGCGCACATCACACAGGACGGGATAACGGGAAGAGGTGAGTGCGTTCCATACAGCCGCTATGATGAGAGCCTCGATAGCGTAACGGCCCAAATAAAGTCGCTGCCGGCTGAGTTTGACCGGACTGAGCTTCAGCAACTCCTGCCATCAGGCGCCGCGCGTAACGCCGTTGATTGTGCCCTTTGGGACCTCGAGGCCAAAACCAGGAACAGACGCGTTTGGCAGCTTGCCGGATTGCCGGAACCGGGGCCTGAGATCACCGCTTTCACGCTCTCTTTAAACAGCCCGCAACAGATGATGGAAGCGGCAGCAAAGCAGGCTCACCGGCCGCTGCTTAAAATAAAACTTGGCACACCTGACGATATGCCGCGGCTGGAAGCTGTGCGCAAGGGAGCGCCAAAATCAAAAATTATTGTTGATGCCAATGAAGGGTGGTCGGCAGAGGTCTACAAGGAGCTGGCGCCACACCTGCTCAGGCTCGGCGTTATGATGGTTGAGCAGCCCCTGCCCGCCGGTAACGATCAAATGCTGGAAGAGATTGATCGCCCTCTGCCGGTTTGTGCGGATGAGTCGTGCCACGATCGCCAAAGTCTCTCTTCGCTGAAAGGGCGCTACGACATGATTAACATTAAGCTCGACAAAACGGGCGGGCTTACCGAGGCGCTGCTGCTGCGTGAAGCGGCACTGGCCGATGGGTTTGATATTATGACGGGATGTATGGTTGGAACATCCCTTGCAATGGCACCCGCCGTACTGGTGGCACAGGGAGCGAGTATTGTGGATCTTGATGGGCCTCTTCTCCTTTCTAAGGACCGGGAACATCCGCTCATCTATGATAAAAAAGGTGTTCATCCTCCGCAGTCGGCGCTTTGGGGGTAGAATCTCTTTTTTGGATATTGGTTATTCGCGTATTTGTTATTGGTTGTCTGTTGTTGATTCTCTCGTAACTGATAACGATAGTGGAGTTAATTTAAATCACTCCACATTTCCATCAAAAATATCTGTTATCTTGGAGTCTGTTAACTATATAAAGTGACTGAAACAGTATGGCTAAGAAACCTGAAAGAAATGATCCCTGCCACTGCGGAAGCGGGAAAAAGTATAAAAATTGCTGTCAGAAAAAAGATGAATCCGGAAGTTCATCAAAAATAGCAATGATAGGCGTAGCTGCAGTCGTCTTGATTGTTTTGGTTCTTGCTGCCATGGCGCTTCTCGGTGGCGGAAGTTCCGTTGATTGCCCGCCCGGAACTGTATGGTCTGATGCCCATCAGCACTGCCACTGATTAGCAGCTAAGGTCGCCGACCTGGAAAGGCTTGGCAGTTATTCAAAACAGGTGAATCAGGATTTATCTTTGTAGTATGCAT
>CAZKIZ010000318.1:0-4145 GCA_964552935.1 uncultured Rhodohalobacter sp.
ATCAGGGCGAAAAACTGAAGGAAAAAGCCACGGCTCTGCACGATAAACGGCTGGAGGTTGGCAGGCAGCTCTCATCAGATATTGTGGATGCGCTCAAAAACCTTGGCATTTTGAATGGCCAGTTTCGGGTGGACGTGCAGTGGAACGAATCAGAAAAAGGGTGGTTCGAACTCGAAGGCCGGCGCATTGAGTGTACGGAAGAGGGGTGTGATGACGTACGGTTTTATATCTCTACGAACAAAGGAGAAGAGCCGAAGCCGCTGGCACGGATTGCGTCGGGCGGGGAGATCAGCCGGGTGATGCTGTCACTGAAATCGATCCTGGCGAAAGAGCACCATCTGCCGGTGATGATTTTTGATGAGATTGACACGGGGATCAGCGGCAATATCTCTGAAAAAGTAGGCCGTGAAATGCGAAAACTATCTGAACACTGCCAGATTATAGCGATCACCCACCAGCCTCAGATCGCCAGCCAGGCGCACAAACATTATCGCGTGGAGAAAATTGAGCAGGAGCAGAGAACCATTACGCGAATTACGCCGCTGACCGATGAGGAGCATATCCACGAAGTGGCGAGCCTGATGAGCGGTGAAGAGATCACCGACTCGGCCATAACCAGTGCTAAAGAGCTGATCGACCGCGGCGGAATGCGTAATTGAATATGAACTTCCTACTTAATTAACGTAAGTGATCGGGTTTGAGACACTCCGTCAGCAGTCAAGCGATAAGTATAGACGCCGCTTGGCAGATGGTCCGCACGGAATGTAACTTCATGAGTTCCGGACGGCTGCTGTCCATCAAGGAGTTGCGCCACTCTTCTTCCCATAACGTCGAACACTTCAAGCACAACATTACTGCTTGATGGCAGATCAAAGCTGATGATTGTTGATGGATTAAAAGGGTTGGGATAATTCTGGTTTAGTTCAAACGTCCGGGTAAGTTCATCGGTGGTTTCGCGGCTGGTGGCAACATCATAGCTGGAGAGACTGGCAGACGCTTCATTAAACTCTTCGCTCACTTCAATTATAGCTACTGTTCGTCCGTTTGCGTCAATAAACTCGTAGTCCACTTCTCCATCATCTCCTGACCCTGCTACAGAGCGCGTTATTTTTTTTCGAAGCACATTGTGTGTGGTTTCAGGTGTGATTATCTCTCCCCATGCATCGATTTCAACTGAAACCTGGTAATCCTGCGTGCCTGTAAATCCGGGTCCTGACATTTCTTCCTCGTATTCGTAACTCCAGGAGTCTTCGAAACTGAGGGGGAACTGAAAATCAACTCTCGAAGGACGGGCATAGGTTTCGAACATATCGTCACTATCCTGAATGGTTCCCACTTCACCAAATGAGAGTCCCTCATTGGTCTCATCATCAATGGATATAAAAGTGTAAAAAACATCGAACTGGAAGCCACCCATATCATCTCCGGTGTCCATCGTCTCTATATCAAATGCCAGAACATAATCCGCCTGTGCAAAATGGGGGTCACTGCTGCCGGGCGCGCTGCCGTCATTTGATGCCAGGCTGAACGTTCCCTCAATCTTGCCGTCGAATTCTATATCACTGAAATCCCATGTTTGATCCGGTCCGCTGAGACCGACCAAAGGTGCGATTGATGCTTCATCCAGGCTCAATTCCTGAGTTACACTTACACCATCCTCAAAAGCTTCAAGGGTGGCTTGTTGGGTAACCGTAATCTGAGCATGGACAGCGCTCACCTGAAAAATAAATACGGCAATAGTAATGATTAAAAATTTGAATGGTTTAAGGATTGTATCCATTAAGTTCATAAACTAAATTTTACATTTAAAAATTGTACTCTTTAAATAGTAAAATATTGAACTAAATTCATATTAAAACTGAGCTAATACTATCCGGCTGAGGTTGTTGAACTGCTTCAGCCAATATTTTAATGGAACTCAGTTTTATGATTCTAAATCCCTAAAAGACATTAAAACTCCAGCTTCACACCGCCCATTACCCATCTGCGGGGCATCGGGGCGCCTAGAATCTCCTGGTACTCGGTGTCGGTCAGGTTCATCACGCGAACGTACAAAGTAGCGGGTGACCACCCGGGATTGGCATGGAGAATCAGGTTGGAGAGAAAGTAGGTTTCCGGCACATTTCCATCAATCAGTCCGGCAGACTCTTCACTCCGTACGTTGTAGCTGTTCTCGGAGTGAATGGATATCCGGGAAGTCGCAAACCGAAGGCCAAGGTTTACCTGGTGTTTTGGATGGTTCGCAATATACTTTGAAGGCTCTTCACCATCACTTGTGGTGCGGATGTAGGTGTAACCGGCCTTAAGACCAAGGGATCGGTTATTGCCCAGGTTATGTGTAGCGTCCGACAGAAATTCAAGACCAACAACGCTGCTCTGTTCAATATTGGAGGCGTAGAAATAAAGCTCATCCGGCAGCAGGTTGTCAGCGTTGGTGATATTGTTGGAATTGACAAGTGCGTAGTCAATCAGGTTGCTGGACATACGGTAGAACATTGTTGGTGAGATGCGGAAACGGCTGGACGGGCGCCAGTCGAAGCCTGCATCGACGGTCCATGATTTTTCCGGGCGGAGGGCGGGATTCCCAATATTTCGTCCGGGATCAAGGTTGGGAATTTGAGAGGAGATGTACCGTTCGGTGAAGTCGCCAACACGGATGGCGCGGCCGGCGGAACTTCGAAACGTTACCTGACCGGCGTTGTAGGAAGCGCTGACCTGGGGCAAAAATTCGGTTGGGGCTATACTGTCGAACTGTACCCGCGCGCTGGCCGTAAGGTTGAGGCCGTTCACCCAGCTAAAGGTTCCGATGGCGTAGATGCCGCCCATGTCGGTTTCATGGTCGCCGCGGTCGGTGCTCTCAATCTGCTTGTTCAGGTACTGAGCTCCCGCCATCAGCCTTATGTAGTTGAACCGGTCTGAGATGGATGACCCGCTTAGCTCGTACTGATGAGAGAGGTTCAGAAAGAGCTGGTCAGTTGTATGCTCATTTGGCGGCAGCGTACCCGGCCAAAAATCAAACATATCGTTCACGTTACGATAACTCACATTAAATTCTGATCTGTGAGCATCCCTGTCGTAAGTAATTGCAGCGAGACCCCACCGGCTGTCGATCTGCTCTTCAGAATGGTCAAACTGATTCCGTGTGTAGAAATAGCGCGCGCTGAAATCGCGGTCTTCAACACCTGCCCTGGTGTAGACCGTCAGGTGATCGCTCAGCCTGTAGGAGAGAGACGCGGTAAAGTTGGTCATCTCAAAATAGTTGTTGTAGGTGGGCTGATCCGATACGCCGGATGCAAAGCCGGGATTGTCGAGCTCTTCACCATCGGAAGTTACCCGCCGGACAGATGATGTGAAACGCCAGCGATTTTGCTGAAGGTTTATCGCAACATCGCCCATCTGCAAGTTATGCTGACCGGCACCAAGATCTGCGGAAACATTAGTTTGCAGCTCACTTCCGCCGTCAATCTGCCGCTGCAGGTAGCTGTTTGTTTTGATATGGACCACGCCGCCAACAGCATCAGCTCCGAAAGATGCACTGGCAGGACCGCGAATCAACTCAATCTGCCCGATTTCTGAAAGCGAGACCGGAATATTGGAGTTGAAGTGGGCGGTCAGCGGATCGTTTAGGGGGACGTTATCCAGCATAAACAGAACCTGAGAAAATGTGCTTCCGCGTACACCTACATCCGCCTGGATTCCAAACCCCTGGCGTGAGTTGATGTTGACGCCGGGAAGCGACCGTAGCAGCTCGTCTATCGAGGTAACGGGCATCTGATCGATGTCGCGCCGCGTAATTACAGATACATTTTTGCCGCTTTCGGATACGGTGGTAGAAATACGGGAAGCTGTCACGGAGATGGAGTCGAGCTCAACTTCCACCTGGGCATTGGCGTCAGCTATCAGAAAAAGAGTCAGGAAAGAGACACACAGAGAGAGGAGTAACGTTTTAAACATTGGATTTTATTAATTAAAAATATCGAGGGCAGAAAGAAGGTGGCCGCTCATGAAAATGTAGCGGCCAATAGTGTAGTGATGTTTATAAAATGTGTCGAATAATTTTATTCGTCCGAAAAGATACAGGCATCGGGTTATAATAGAAACCTGAATGTAGGAGAAAGTTGATCCCCGGCTGACGGCTGCCTTTG
>CAZKIZ010000319.1:0-4142 GCA_964552935.1 uncultured Rhodohalobacter sp.
CCTGCCATGAACGTTTACCATGAAAACAGATACACACAAAAACTGGCTAAAATTCTGAAACTGAATAAAATGTGACAAATACTTTTCAGACCGAAACAGGAACTTCAATATTTACAACCATCCCCTTCTCTGGCAGTGATTTATGGTTCAGTATTCCGCCAAGTCTGAAGATTCTGCTGTTTACATTTACAAGTCCGGCACCATTGGTCATCGAACTGTCGGGGTCGAAATTTTTACCATCATCTTTGATTGTAACCGAGAGATATTCACCGGCCAGTTCAGCGATAATTTCCGCTTCTGTGGCACCTGAATGTTTTACAATATTGGCGCACAGCTCCTGTACAATCCGGTAGAGATTCACCTTCACTTCTGTACTGAGATCAACACTATCCTGGATGTGGTCCTTCAGTGTAAACTCAATATCTGACGTTGCGGTAAGCTGACGCACAAGCTGTCGAAAAAGGTCCGATATCGACATTACTTCAAATTCAGCCGACTGCAGATTGTGCGACAGATCCCTGGTGTGCAGAGTCGTTTTTTTAATCAGTTCGTACAGCCTGTTAATTTTCTTTTCCAAAACCCGGGGGTTGTCCAGTTCGTCAAGCAGGTTTTGGGTAAACATACCGCAAGCCACAAGCTGCTGCACAATACCGTCATGCAGCTCCTGCGATACCCGGTTGCGCTCCTGCTCTTCCGCCTGTATGACATTCTCTATCATTTTTTCCTGCAGAGTAATCAGCTCTGTCACATCGTTCAGAAGCATAAGTGTTGCCGTTTCACCTTTATAATCTACCAGGTGACCTTTCATCTCTACAAATATGATCTCGCCGCACTTCTTACGATGGCGCCACACTTTTTTTGACGGATCAGAGCTCTGAAGTTCGTTCAACCGGTTCGCTTCGTCCGGTGAGTGATCGGACATCTTCAACTGTAAATCATCAAAAGAGAGTTTCAAAAACTCTTTTTTTGTGTAGCCGTACTTAATCTGGGCTTCTCTGTTAGAATCGATAATCTTACCGGAGCCGGGTGCCCAAATCAACATGGGAGACGGGTTGTTTTCAAACAGCTCCCGGTACCTGTTTTCCGATCGGCGAAGCTTGCTGGTCATCGTATTTCGCTCAATGCTGTAGCGAATACTTTTCCAAAGGTCGTGGGAATTTAACCGATCCTTTAAAATGTAGTCAGAAACCCCCATTTTCAGAGATTCAACGCTGAACGACATGTCGGAAAACCCTGTCAGAACAATCACCGGAGCAGGGCTTACAAGATCAATTGTTTTACGTATCAGCTCTTCGCCTTCCAGATCGGGGAGTTTCAGGTCCAGAAGTACGGCGTGATAGCTGCGGCCTGAGCCCACCAGGTCATTCACATCAGAAAACCGGCTTGCGTGATCTAATTTCCCCACGTGGCTAATCGAAGAGAGATGCTCCTTAATTAATAAAAAATCGCCCGGATTATCTTCAATAACCAGGAGGCGAAATTTCTCTTTCCTGTAGGTAGTTTTCTTCTGTTCTAAAACCCGGGTCTGCATAGTACTGTTTTTGAAATTCCATTTATCACAAATCAGATGGAACCCACCATCAAATCTACTTCACCATATTACTTCCAACACCGGCCACATCCGTTTTTTCAAACTGAAGTCTGAATACGGTTCCATTTCCGTTGCTGATAAATTCCGATTCCCCTTTTAGCTGAGCAGTCAGCACGTTGATCAGGGTAAGTCCCATCGAGTCGCTATTTTCAATATCAACATCTTGCGGCATTCCTACTCCATTATCGGCAATTTCCACAACTACTTTACCACTATTTATGGTCAGCTCAGCTTTCAAAACGCCCCCGCTTCTTCCTTCAAAAGCGTGCTTGTAGACGTTTGTTACAACCTCATTGATCAACAGCGAACAGGGTATCGCCTGGTTTATATTCAGCTCCATATCCTGGCTATTAATCTCATGCTCAATCTCTTTACTGCCGCCAAACACTTTTTCAAGGTTGGTAACCAGCTCACCCAAGACGTCAGAAAAATTAAGTTTCGAAAAACTTCCCGATTTATAAAGAATTTCATGAATGGTTGCCATCGTGCTGATGCGAAAAACACTGTCGTAGAGCTTCTCTTCAAGCTCTTTACTGTTTGCGTTAAACGCCTGCAGCTGCATCAGGCTTGAGATCACCGCGAGATTATTCTTCACCCTGTGGTGAATTTCCGACAACAGGACCTCTTTTTCCGCTAAAGAGTCCTCCAGTTTTTTCTCATACTTTTTCTGCTTCGTAATGTCTCTGCCGATGGCCACCCACTGAATATAATTCCCGTCTTTACCAGCCACCGGAACCATCGATGTATTAATCCAAAATGGAGTACCATCTTTCCTGTAGTTAATATATTCAACATTGCATATTTCCCACCGGTCCATCGCCTTTTTAAGTCTCTCAATCTCATCCCTGTTTGTCTCAGGACCGTTGAGAAAGTGCAGAGTTCTGCCCAGTGCGTCCTCCCGGCTATATTGTGTCATTTCTGTGAAGGCATCGTTTACATAGAGAATATTCCGCCCTTTCGCCTCCGCCGGTTCAGGCTCGAGAATTACAACAGATTCAGTCGTGTGGGTTACGACCGACTCGAGCTGTTTGAGCCGCTGCTCCTCCTGCAGCTTTTCTGTGATGTCGTCGGCCAGCACAAGCCTTGCCATTCTGTCTCTATATTCAATGCCGCTACCCTCCACTTCCACCTGTATAATCTCTCCGTCTTTCTTTTGATGCCTGTAAACTCCAAACCCGATCTCTTCCGGGCTGGATCGAATTTCAGACAACGATTTTTCTAACCCCTCAATTTCATCAGCCGGTCGAATATCGTGAATCGTCATCTCCAGAAATTCATCTTTGCTGTAGCCGTAATGCTCTGTGGCTGCCTTGTTTACATCTAAGAATTTAAGCGTATTCAGATCATACACCCACATCGGCTCGGGGCTGAACTCAAAAAGATGCCTGTAATTTTGTTCCGATTTTCTCAGCTTCTCGGAGTACGCATTTCGCTCAATACTGTACACTATACTTTTATACAGCAGTGTTGATGAGAGCTCATCTTTTAACAGGTAGTCCGAAATTCCTTTTGATAGAGATTCTATACTAAAATCGAGATTTGAATAACCCGTAAGCACAATAACAGGTACGGAACCGGCCAAATCCAGTATCTGCTGAACCAGTTCAATGCCATCAGAGTCGGGGAGTGACAGATCGAGCAGTATTGAGTCGTACCGCTCTTTAGGCGGCAACAGAACTTTTTCCGCTTCTTTGTAGGTGGAAACCTCGGTGAGATTGACATATTCAAAAGACTCTCCCAGGAACTCTTCCACTAAAAGGGCGTCACCCGGATTGTCTTCAATCAGTAGCAGACGCAGAGACCGATTATCTTTTCGCATAGTCTCTCAGGAGTTTATAGGAAGTTTTACGAGATGAACCCAAAATTCTTCAATACTGATAATCGCATTCATAAAATTATCCACATCAACGGGTTTTGTGATGTAGCAGTTTACGTAATTGTCATACGATAACTTAATATCTGTATTGGATGATGATGTAGTTAACATAATGACCGGTATGTGCTTAAGCTTACTATTGTATTTGATAAAATGCAGTACTTCATGCCCGTTTACTCTGGGCAGGTTCACGTCCAAAACAATCAGGTCCGGTACCCCAGCCTCTTTATAACTTCCTTTTTTTCCAGGTAGGTTATCGCCTGCTCTCCATCTTTTAGTATGGTTAACTCATTGGCGAGTTTCGCCTCTTCAAACGCCTCTTTTATCAGCATAATATCGCCTTCATTATCTTCTACCAATAGGATGTGAATAGATTTCATTTGTTATGTATCCGGATATAAATTCTTTGATATGATAAACCTACGCAGATCCTTTTCCCCAATTTATTAAAAAATGGAATATGATTCAGATCAAGATTACTGCACGGCGATACTGATGGCTTAAAAACCAGCGAACATAATATATGAGAGCTCAGGTGCGATTTATCCGTACCCCCGAAAGACGCCAAGCCCATATTTGCCCACAATTTCTTTCATAGAATACGAGAGCTTTCTCACATTCAATCAGAAATAGTATGCTAATTGCTCATCGGATACAAACCTCCAGCGTTAGAGT
>CAZKIZ010000320.1:0-2432 GCA_964552935.1 uncultured Rhodohalobacter sp.
GTGGCTGTGGGCGAAATTGACCGCCTCGGTCAGCAGATTGAAGAGATGGAACAGCGACTTGCAGGGTTTAGGGAAGAAGCCGGACCTGAATTACGGGATGATGGCTCATGGACCTGGCGAATCGGTGCCGGGGCTGACCAGGTATTTACGGAATCGTTTACGATAGAAGGCACGAGTGATATTCAGTCATCCACCGGCCGGGATGACGGGCGAACGCACCTTGAACTCACAGCTACAAGTGAGATGACATTCATTCACACAGGTGGAGATCTTGCCACGATAGACGGCCGCGCAGAAGTAAACCTTTCTGATTTTGACGGGGATTTCATGCTTATACATCACTACACCGACAGCGAGAATTATCAATATATCCGGATTTCGGGATCAGAGCTGCAGCAGGGGCAGATGATCAACGGCGCGGACAATGTTCTCGGCTCCGGATCGATCAACCGGGATGGATGGAGCACGTTCAGAGTCACCGCATCAGGCGGCCATTTCTACGGATACCAGAACGGAAACACCATCGTCCACACCCATGATGATGAGATGGACCCGGGCAAAACCGGGATTGCGTTTTCCGGTTCGGGAGAGGTGAAAATGAGGCTGGTGGAGTTTAATTAATGAAGCAGTAACCCTCCGAGGGTTTGAAACCCCTCGGAGGGTTAATCCGGGTTATTTCATAGATTATTACCCTTAACCAAACATTCATATATTCCGCAGTTAAAAGCATCTGACTGTACACTAACTACATCGCCACTTTATGGATATTGTCTGGATCGGACTCGCCTTTTTACTCGGTGTGTTATTAAACCGCTATCAGATTCCGCCTCTTGTCGGATACCTCTTTGCCGGAATTGGCCTTTCATTTACAGCTTACGAACCGGGAATCTTACTGCACTAAATTGCTCACCTTGGGGTCATCTTTCTCCTGTTTACGGTGGGCCTGCACATCAGCCTTAAGGGGATTTTGCAAAAAGAGGTACTGGGCGTAGGGCTCATACACCTGGCGATCTCCACAGCCATTTTTCTCCCCGTATCGCTCTATTTCGGACTGAGTACAGAGGCTGCGGTTATTGTATCGGTTACACTCGGCTTTTCAAGTACCGTACTTGCAGCAAAGGGGCTTGAAACACGAAACGAGTTGAGCTCCTACTACGGCCGTTTATCCATCGGAATTCTGATTGTGCAGGATCTGGTAGCGATCGGAATCATAGCCTATGCTGGGGGCGGCATTCCCTCGCCCTGGGCTTTGGTGCTGTTGGGGCTTCCCCTGCTGCGCCCTCTTCTCTCACGACTACTGTGGCTGGTGGAGCGGGATGAGCTGCTTCTTTTAATGGCTCTGTCACTGGCAATTGGCGGAAGTAGCCTGTTCGAGTGGTTTAACCTTAGCGGTGAACTGGGTGCACTGGTAATGGGGATGCTTTTTGTGAATGATGATAAATCGGATCAGCTTGAGAAAAAGATCTGGGGTATTAAAGAGGCTTTTCTTGTGGGCTTCTTTCTGGAGGTCGGACTGGGAGGGTTCCCCGATATCGAAGGTTTTTATATGATTGGTGTACTGCTCCTGATTTTGCCACTCAAAGCGGCTCTGTTCTTCGGACTCTTTATCGCCTTTAAACTTCGGGCCCGGACCGGATTTCTCTCCACCGTTACACTGACTGCCTACAGTGAGTTTACCCTGATTGCCGGCGCAGTAGCTGCCTCGGCAGGAATCATTCCATCAGAAGTGATCGTGATTCTGGGCCTGCTTACGGCGATCTCATACGTTATTAACTCCATTATGGTGCGCTACGAGGACCCTATCTGGCAGCGACTGAGTTCCTTCCTGCGTCGTTTCGAACGGGATGTGAAGCATCCCGACCATCAGCCGGTTTCGGTAGGGGCCGCAGAATACCTCGTAATCGGGCTGGGACAGACCGGTAAGGCTGCCCTCAAACATTTCAAGGAAAAAGATAAAGCGGCTGTGGGAATCGACATCAATCCCGACCGGGTAAAAGAGATGATGGATGAAGGGTGCAGGGTAATTTATGCCGACGCCCAGGACGCCTTTTTTTGGGAGGAGCTCGATATGCAGAAGGTAAAAACCATTTTGCTCGCTATGTCCGGTGAAATTTATACCAAGGAGTTCATCATACACCAGCTCCGAAAGAAAAACTTCAGAGGAACCATCCGGGTGCTCACCAATAACGAAAGGGAAGTTGAGTTGATTCGCAATGCCGGCGGCGAGCCGGTCTCCATTCCTGCCGTGCAGATGGGAGAAAAAATGGCGCAGATAAGTATGGATGAATAAGGCGGGCTCAATAATAGCCGAAAGCTAAGTTTAAGTCAGTTGACAAAGCAAGAGTTGACACGCATAGTTTATAAAACATGTGTGCAATGAAAAAGAAACTTACCCTAACCATTCAGGAAGATATCATCAAAGCCGCCAAGCG
>CAZKIZ010000320.1:2532-4136 GCA_964552935.1 uncultured Rhodohalobacter sp.
AAAACCACATTTTCAGCATTCTGTCCGTCTGCTTGAATTGGCAGCAGAAGATAAAGCTGTTCTGTTGATCGCAGAGAGCAGCCTGTTAAGATTATCTCACCAGGAAATTTGGTCACCTGCGAGTCTTTACCTTTCCATCAGGATCTATAATTAAAGCAGTTTTACTCCTGCAATCTATAGTAATTGAAGGTTTTTAAATGCTTAGATTTGTATAAATTGAAGGATTTTAGTAAATAGTTAATATGTCCACTACTAAAATAGACAGAACAATTGATTTACCCGGGTATCTGCAAAAGGGCAAGGTATTGATCATCTACGGTGCACGTCAGGTTGGGAAAACCACGCTTGTAAAGCAGTTTTTAAAAAATACAGATCTGAAACACGCTTTTTATACTGGTGACGATCTTACGTTTGCGGCTGATTTTGCAAAGTGCGAGCTCAGAACCATTAAAAATATGGTTCACGGCCTTGATTTGCTTGTTATTGATGAGGCTCAAAAAATTGAAAATATCGGGACTGCATTAAAACTGGTGGTTGATCACTTTCCGGATATGTTTGTAATTGCAACCGGCTCGTCGTCGTTTGATTTGGCCAATGCTGCGGAGGAGCCTCTGACCGGTAGAAAAAATGTGATCACTCTTTACCCGATTGCCATTCAGGAACTGGCTGCAGATAGCACTCTATACGAAGCAGGCAGACAAATTGAAGAATTGATGATTTATGGATCCTATCCGGAAGTTTACCTATCAAAAAGTCATAAAGAGAAAGAAAACCGTATCACGGAGATCAAGAACTCATACCTCATTAAGGATATTCTCGAATTTCAGCTTCTTAAGAGGTCTAATGTGGTTCTTGATTTGTTGAAACTGCTGGCCTTTCAAATCGGCAGCCAGGTGTCCACTGTAGAGCTTGGTAAACAGCTTGGCCTCGATTATAAAACTGTGCAGCGATACCTGGATCTGCTGGAAAAATCATTTGTTCTAATACCGCTTCAAGGATTTTCCAGAAATCTGCGAAAAGAGGTAAGCAAAATGAATATGTACTATTTTATGGACTTGGGCATCAGAAATGCAGTGATTGCCAATTTCAACCCGATCAACTTGAGAAATGATGTGGGTCAGCTTTGGGAAAACTTTATGTTTATCGAACGATTGAAAAAAAATGCATATAGCAATCGAACCGTCAATTACTACTACTGGCGCACCTACGATCAGAAAGAGATTGATCTGATTGAAGAAAGAGATGGCAAACTCATTGGGTATGAGTTCAAATGGAGTGAAAACAAAAAAGCAAAAGCTCCAAAAGATTGGTTGAGTGCATATGAGAGCTCATCATGGGAGTTGGTTACGAAAGAGAACTATTTCGATTTTGTGATCTAAGAATTTTGATTGCAACAGATTATAGTAGAATCTAATGGGCAAATAAACGGCTTTGAAAGAAGCCGAAGCCAAAAATTTTACACATCTTCGAGACGCTTCAATTACGCAAAAGGCATTGACGCATGGTATGTTAAAGGTCAACAGTTAAGAAAAGAGGACTACGCCATGGTCCATCATGCAGACCACAATCATACCGATCATCAGAAAGAGCATGATCACAATCAC
>CAZKIZ010000321.1:0-4127 GCA_964552935.1 uncultured Rhodohalobacter sp.
TATCATTGATAAGATTTCGTAATCCATCCTTTGTCACTATATAATTGGGTATGATTCTTATTTAGAAACTCATACTTACCGTGGTGATAAAAGCACGGTAAGTATTCTGATCCAATGTAGTTTTTCATTATTCGCGTTTGAATAGATAGTCTGAAATAACCAAAACTTTTACACCATTTGGTCATTAAATTAGACTCTCTCTGAGCCCAGTTACGTTTAAAACTAAAAACACATAACATGTATTTAATGACGGCGTGATTTCACCGTTAATTATTTGAATAGTACTCTAATTGATGTAATCATGCAAGTTCTCCACGGTTTTTGTCCGGTAAATATTTATCGGCAAATTTTGTGAGTCCGAATAAAAGACAAAAAAATTTGTGTAAGGGACTGCCAGTTTTTGGGTCATACAAGAAAAAAGGTATGAAAAAGAAGAAACTTTTGACCCAACTCCGTGAAGAGATCAACAGAAGAAATTATAGTTACAGCACTGAAAAAACTTACTCGCAGTGGATTGTCCGGTTCGTTCGTTTTCATAACTATACGCACCCACTAGAGTTATTCGAAAAAGATGTTGTAGATTTCCTGAATCATCTCGCCAATAAATTGAATGTTGCCGCTTCTACACAAAATCAGGCCTTATCAGCTATAGTGTTTCTTTATTCAAATGTGCTCGATCAGCCTCTTCAAAATCTCGATAATCTAAAAAGAGCTAAGCGCCCCAAGCGGCTTCCTGTTGTATTAACAGATAAAGAGGCCCGCATTATTATTGATTCACTTACAGGCGTAAAAAAATTGGTGGTGAGCCTTTTATATGGATCAGGCCTCAGAATATCAGAAGCATTAAGACTTCGCTTGTTAGATCTCGATATGGATTACAAGCAATTAACGGTACGTAATGGTAAAGGGCTGCAAGACCGCATCACTATGATTCCAGAATCATTGCTGCCAACTTTGGAGAATCACATCAAAAAAGTGGAAAAGCTTCATGATATAGACCTTGCAAAAGGATTCGGCCATACGGTTTTGCCTAAAGCGTTGTCGCGAAAATACCCATCTGCAGCAAGCGAATTGAAATGGCAATATCTGTTTCCGTCAAAAAAAAGATCCGTCGATCCTCGTTCAGGCATCAGGCACCGGTACCATTTATCACCAAGGGATATTAGAAGAGTCGTAAAACAGGCGGTACGAAAGCATCAAATTAAAAAACACGTTACCCCGCACACATTTCGTCATTCGTTTGCTACTCATTTATTAAAATCTGGCTACGACATCAGAACCGTTCAGGAATTACTGGGTCATAAAAGTGTAAAGACTACTATGATCTACACCCATGTTCTAAATAAAGGAGGCCATGGCGTCAAAAGCCCGCTGGACGATTAACTATTGCTGTATATTGTACAAGCAAGTGTAGTGTTGATGGAAATAAATCCTTCGTCTCCCGACAAAAAACCTGTCTCAGTTGACAAACAGAATCATCCCCTCCTTTTAAAAATCATTCAAACCGAATGACCAGCGGGAAATCGTTTCGGTCGGTGGGCGGTTCGCTTAGAAACAGCAGCTCATAGAGCCCGCCGGTTCGCCAGGTCTCTACAAATTCATCATACGTTTTGGAGCCGGGGTTGCCGCTCTGTCCCCCGGGATAGACGCCATAACCCCGTACGCCATCAGGATCGAGCTCCACAATCATCCGCCAGGATGGCCCGTGGCTGCCGCGAATGGCGTTGATTGATTCCGCTCCGCCGCCTGTAAACACGTTTGTTTTTCCAAGGCCCGGGATCTGGGCAATGTGATTTAAATCCGTATTATTTACATACCCCCACTTCCACGAATCACCCGGTTCTCCATAGCGTACTGTCAGACGGTCTATGGAAGAAAGAAAGGAGGACTGAATGAGATCAGGCAGAGTTTCGTGCTCATTTGTATGTACATTATTAAACCATTTGGAGTCGGGTTCGTTAACAATCAGGTCAACGGTGATATCGCGTGAAGGGCGCCGCATAGGGAATTCCGCGTCATATTTATTATCCCAGATGGCGCGGTTCAGTTCCAGCCACCACTCTCTGAAAAAAGAAGGTTCAATAAGATCTGCCTCGTTATGATACGACCAGTTTTGAAGAGAACTCAAAAGTTCTGATTCTGTTTCAGTGAAATCGCTGTCGTCTATATTTTCAAGCAGTACCGGAAGCAGCGTGTAGGCGTGGTAGCTGAACTCATCCATGAACATCTCTTTAAAATCTGCTGCGGTACTGTTGTTCATATCCGCGAGCAGATCGTTAATCCTTCTGCCGCGCTCGTACGGGGCAAACGCTTCACCCAGGTAGTGTGGATAATCTTCAGCGGCCGGATACTGGTTGGCGGCACTCAGAAATCCGCGTTCAGGATTTACTGAAAATGGATTCTCCTCGTAAGGGATAAACCCGCTCCAGTCGTAGAGAGGGTCAGATCCGTCGCTCACTGTACGCCCCTGGAACTCCCACTTCAGTGGAAAAAGGCCAACGGTCTGCATCGCAATAGAACCGTCTGTTCCCGCAAAGTTCATATTTTGGGCAGGTGCCTGGTAGCTCCGGAATGCTTCCCTGAATTCGTCATATCCTTCTGCCCTGTTCAGCTTATAAAACGCAAGCAGTTCATTGGAACCTTCATGCGCTATCCACCGCAGGGCGTGATCGCGCTGAATGGTCTGGCTTGCCGGGGTCTCCTGCTCCGTTTCATAAACCGGTCCGTGATGGGTAAACCGAATGGTATCTACAACGGCTTCCTCACCCTTCACGGAGATGGTTTCGGTGTGCAGGGTAACCTCTTTCCACTGCCCGTCGTGGAGATACTCGCTCTTCGAATCATCCCGAAACGTGATTTCATACCAGTCCATTACATCAGCGCCGGTGTTGGTAGATCCCCAGGCAACCTGTTCGTTAAAGCCCACAATTACCGCAGGAGCCCCCTGCAGGCTGACACCATAGACGTTCGAGTCGGGGGTTCGGAGCTGGATCTCATACCAGATGGAGGGCATGCTCATATTCAAATGCATGTCGTTGGAAAGAATCGGGTAGCCTGCGGCGGTTTTGCTGCCGTCCACAACCCAGCTATTGCTTCCGTTCAGCGGGTCGGGCTGCCACGGTTCAATCTGGTTGGTGTATCGGGGCTGGTAAAGAGTATCGGGCCGGGCCGGTATTTCTGCCGTAAAATCCCACTCCGTTTCGGGCGGCATGATGGGATCCATAAGTGAGGGGCGGGCGCTTAAAAAATTGTCGACAAATTCCTCACCGAAATAGGCCATCGTGTTACTGGTTCGAAAATCATCGGACCGGCCCGCCAGCATCTGTGTCATATATTTAAGCAGAAGGGCGGTCTTCAGAGGCTCCCACTGTTCCGGTTTAGCATCCAGTATTTTGTATTCCAGCGGGTAGGTTTCGTACCTGAGCGAGTTGATGTAGGCGTTAATCCCGTCGGAGTAGGACCGGATCACTTGGCTGACGGTCTCGTCCTTCATAATCCCTTCCAATGCGCGTTCTGCACCCACCATCATTCCCAGCCGCCGTTGATGGCGATCATACTCCACCATATCCGGTCCGAGCCACTCGGCAAGCCGCCCGCCCGCAGCCCGGGTCTGAACCTCCATCTGGAAGAGCCGGTCCCGCGCCGTGATGTATCCCTGCGCGTAGTAGAGATCCTCATCATTTTGAGCGAAAATGTGGGGCACGCCGCGATCATCAAAAAACACCTCAACAGGCTCATTAAGCCCCGGGGCATTTAAATTCAGCTCTCCCGTAACGGTACGCTTTTCGGCATTGGCCCAAAAACCGTGCGAGGGCTGAAAAAAAGATCCCGCGGGAGGGAGCGGGCCGAGTGGAATGGATAGCAAAAAAACAAAAAGTGCTGTAACGCCAAGAACAGCGATAAACAAGATGATATTCTTCATAGGACAAAAAGCCGGATTTACTATTACCCAAGGTTACTGAAAATCGGGGAATGATGAAGGCAGATTTTTTGGATTATTCCGAAATATAAACCGGCGGCATGGCGTGGCAAAACTTTTCATGGAAATTCTCAACAGAGCGGCCGGGGCATCTACCGTTTCTGAATTGGAAGAGTAATCACAAACTGGGCACCTCCCCACTCCGACT
>CAZKIZ010000322.1:0-4124 GCA_964552935.1 uncultured Rhodohalobacter sp.
CTCGTCGCTGTTCTGCCTGCGGCAGACGCTTTGGAGGCGGTCTCCTCCCGAAAGGAGAGGTTTTTAGCTCCGATTCATTTAAAAAAAACAAACACTCGGCCAGATCGGCTTGGGGATGATCTATTGTCGTTTTAAATTTTGATCACGATATTTTTAATGTTTTGAACGCAAAAATGCTTAAATGTATTGATAGTAATGAATTACAAACATCAACTAAATCAGGAAAAATTATGCCAACAAGATCCGCAGAAGCTGTATGGAAAGGAGATTTAAAGAAAGGTAAAGGAAGCCTCAAAGTAGAAAGCGGGGCGTTTGAATCAGACTATAATTTTGCATCCCGTTTTGAAACCGGTAGTAAAACCAATCCCGAAGAGCTGATTGCTGCGGCACACGCCGGATGCTACTCAATGGCGCTCTCAAATGAACTGGCAAGTGCAGGTCATGATCCCAAATCAGTTGAAACGAAGGCTGAAGTAACGCTTGATTTGAGCGGCGACGGTCCTGAAATCACAACTATAAAACTGATTTCCAAAGCCAATGTGCCAGGTATCGATAAGGATACATTTATGGAAATAGCTAATGGAGCTAAAGATGGCTGCCCGATATCAAAGTTGTTGAAACCAGGTGCAAAAATTGAGCTGGATATTACTTTAAAGAACTAACTTTTCCAGAACTAAAATTATTTAAGCCACTTCAAAAATTGAAGTGGCTTTTTTTATTTCTCTCACTTATCTCCAAGTATTTGTCTCGAGTCTTTAGACGCATTTTCCCAAATAGTTTGTATCGGTCCGGCAACCGTTATCAACAATCGCTCGGGGTGCAGATACTTTTCTGCCGCCCGGTTCACATCTTCAATCGTCAGCTCTCTGAAGGCGCGCAGCTCCTCATGGGCTCCGGCGTAGTAGTTCAGGTATTGTGGTGACTGATAGGCGTACATTCCGTGCAGCGCGTAGTAGGCAAACCGCTCAGCTGTTTTATGCGGCGTATCGTATGATGCGGGAATCAGTCCGTCGATATAGGCCGTGCGGGCAGCTTCGAACTCTTCCTGTGTAACGCCATGTTCTGCCATCTTCTCGATCTCGTTAATGGCCAGCAATATACCTTCGGCAAGCGTTTCGGGATTTCCGCTGAATCTCCAGAGGTATGGATATTCGGCATGAATACCGGGCTCAACTTCACCAAACAGCGCCGATGTAATTCCTGTTTGCGTGCGAAGAAGCTCCATCATGCGAGACACAAAACCGCCTCCCGACAATATGTAATTCATCACTTCCAGTGCGGCGTGGTCCTCCGGCAGTCCCTGAATTCCCTCGTGACCGATCATCACATGTCCCTGGCGCGTATCTGTTTCGTGAGTAACGACCTGCCTCTCACCGGCGGGTTCAAACATTGGCGGCTGAAAATAGCGCCCCCGTTGTGCGCCTCCGGAATGAATCTCGGAAAAGCCTGAATCTCCGAGAACTCCCCTTACCTCATCTCTGCCAACCGGACCCGATATTGCAAGAGTCATATTATCCGGGCTGTAGTATTGTGAATAAAACTCCTGTACATCATATATGGCGATTGAACGTATGCTCTCTCCGGTTGCTGTTCTGCCATAGGGGTGATCTTTCCCAAACAGATTCTCCTCAAAAAGTGAACGCAGTTTTGCAGGGGCGCTCTCAAGAGAACGGTCGGCCGAAGCGGCAACCCGGTTTTGAACGGACTCAAAATTCTGTTCAAAGTTGGGAGTTGTTATCATGCTGCCAATCAGCATCAAAAGTTCCGGTCCGGCCTCCGACCGTGCTGTGAAACGATAGATAACCCCTTTCCGGTCCGTGCTTACCGACAGGCTGGCGCCGAGATCGTTGAGTGCGGTGTTGATATTTTTGTCTCCGATAACGCGGCTTCCGTCGCGCAGCAGTGAGGAGGTCAGAGCTGAAATACCCTCTTTACCGGCGGGCTCTCCGATCTCAGGCGTATTCACAAAAAGCGATACCTGGACCATTGGCAGAAGCTCAGAAGGCTGAACAAAAGCCCGGAATCCGTTATCGAGTGTGACGAGGGCCTCATCTTTTGAAGGCGGATCAAAATCAACCTGCTTAAACTCCAGCTCTATCCAGTCATTCACCGGCATTGGCGAGGTGAAACGTTCCCGCTCTCTGTCCGCCATCCATGGCGGAGCGTACCAGGGCTGTTCCGTAATGGCGAAAGGCTCTTCAAAATCTGCCATCTCAACGTCTGCTTTTTCATTAGATGCATTTCTCATAAATGCGGATGCCGGCTTCTTTTCCACCGGGTCACTGAAAAATTCAGAGACCGGACCGCCCACCGGCCATAGATCATATGCAGATTCATTTGAGTGTTCAACGCCATAACGGCCAAACAGATGCTGATCGGACCATCCCGGGTTTAACGCCTCTGCGGCTGAACCTCTCTCTTCCCTCACAAGGTGCCCGACCGTTTGCATTGAGGTCTTGAAATATCTTTCCGCGATTCGGCCAACATCCTCAGCCGTTGTCTGGGCCCACAATTCCTGAAGCTTGTTGAGATGGCTCCATCCATAGATCGCCTCCATACTCCCGATGGCGACGGCACTTGAGCCAATGGTGTCCATCTGCCGCGCAAGGTTCAGTACCAGTCGAGACTTTGCGGCATCGAGGTCTGAGTCGTTCACATTCCCGTTGCGAACCTGTTCGAAAATCTGCTGAATGGCATCCTCAGCACTCTCCAGGTCGTCATTAGAGTTCAGATTAACCCTGATCCCGAAATGGGATGGGTATTTGGATGTCCAGGAAGATGCTGAAACCGATGTTGCTATCTCCATCCTGTCGATCAGCTCCTGTTCTATCAGGCCGCCGGGCGCCCCAAGCAGCTCTGCAAACAGGTCGAATACGTGGGCATCTTTATGGCCAACAGCCGGCATTGGCACGTGCAGCGCAAGGGCGGGTCCTGCAGCAGCCTCAACAATCAGGCGCTTCTGTCCCACCGGAACGGGCTCCACCGTACGCATTCTGGGTGATGGGCGTCCTTTCTGCCAGCTTCCCCAGTAGGTTTCAGCCAGCTCAAATACCTCTTCAGCGTCAACATCACCCACAATGGAGATGATGGTATTTTGCGGTATAAAGTATTTGTAGAAAATCTCCCAGTGATCTTCGCGGGTTGCCCGGGTAAGGTCGCTGAACCAGTGAGCCCATCCATAGGGGTGTGCATCGTAGGTCATCGATCGCATCACGCGGGAAAAGGCGCCGTCGGGCCGGTTGTCGTATCTCCTGATTTGATCCACTACAACCTCCTTTTCAGGCTCAAAATGGCGAAACACCGGGTTCTCTACGCGGCTTCTCTCGGTCCACATAAACAGCTCCAGTTTATGGGCGGGCAGATCAATATCAAACTTCATCCAGTCGCGGCCGGTAGAGGCGGTGGAGTTGGTGCCCCCGGATGACTGAACGGCTACATCGTACCATGTGGTGTTGGCCAGCTGGTTTTGCCTGTCAGTTGCATTCACCAGCGCGGTCTCGAGAGAATCGAGCCGTTCTGAGTGGCATTCGGCTTCAAACTCTGCAAATACGTCTCGCTGAATATGACAATCCTTGCCGGCATTCCGCTCGTCAGTAATCATTCGTTCCAGCAGCTCAACCTCCCGGGCAATTTCCTCCTCCTCTTCCCAGCTTCGGGTTCCGGCAAGATCCGATCCTTTGAATAGATGGTGCTCAAGCATGTGAGTGAGTCCCACAGTTCCGGGGCGTTCGGCGGCAATATCAACCTTGTAGAACATTCGGGCACCCACTCTGCCGGCAGATGGGCGTTCCCAAACAAGCACTTTTACGCCGTTATCGAGTATTTTCTCCTGAACGTCTATTTGTAGCTGTCGGGCATTGGTGTCCTGTATTGAACAAAAGATGAACAGGGCAAATGTAATTGTAAGAGTCTTTACCATGGAGCTGGCTATTGAATTGATGTAAATGTTTTTGTGCAAAGACTATTTACACAATCACTCCCAAACAGGCAAGCAGCGGAGTGATGAAATGGTATGAATCAGGATTTGCATGAAATTAATTTGATCAGGCAAAGAAAGCACACACCAGCGTTTTGGCTATATAGACCACTATTTCCATTGATACTATTTTCAAACTTCTAACAGG
>CAZKIZ010000323.1:0-4123 GCA_964552935.1 uncultured Rhodohalobacter sp.
ATTGCCGCGCAGAGACTCACAAGGATGATCGCAAAGGGAATGTACTCCTCGGCGATTCCAAGTGTGGCGGAGGCGGCTGCAAAGGCGAACATCATCATAAAAATGAGCCAGGCCGGCTGCGTGCCAAAGTTCTGGATTATTCTTCCAAGCAGCGCATCGATCGAGCCGGTATCGCGGATCACTTTTATCGAGCCGCCGATAATCAGCACAAAGAAGATAATTCCCTGGGCATCGGCCAGCGCCCTTGGCACCACAGTAAGCAGTGCCAATGGACTCAAATACTCCTTTTCGTCAACTTCCGTAAACGTTCCGGGCTCCACCACGGTCTGCCCGTGCTCATTCACGGTGCTATCAAATTCGCCGGACGGCACAAGCCAGGTGAGGATCAGGGCAAACGCCATCAGCCCAAACATCAAAACCAGGGTGTGGGGGAGTTTAAATTTCATGGTCAGTAAACCTCCAAGGTTTTTGAAACCTTGGAGGTTTCATTTGAGGTTTTAAAAACGATCATCTGTTCGCACCCCGTTTAATCTCCACAAGCGTGGCGCCCCAGCTGCTTTTATCGGTTGCCAGTCCGTATGACACTACATGCGGGTTGCGATCGAGCAGAGCGTGAACCCCACGCCGCAGTGCTCCCGTGCCTTTGCCGTGGATAATCCGAAGCGAAGTGATATCCTTCTCCAGGCACGCTTCAATATACTCCGGCAGCAGCTCACCCAGCTCATTCGGTCGAAAGGTGTGCAGATCGAGCACGCCGTCAATGGGGACCTCTATCGGATCGGGTTCGTTGGTCATGTAGGAGTTTCCGATTTTTTATCAGTTGAACAACCCGAAAATATTGCTGCCGGCTGTAGTAAACAAATTCCTTTTGCAAGAAGAATCAGTCTGAAGAACAGTTCTAATCCTCGATTAGGAACTTCGCAAAGAAATTTAAAATGAATAGCCAGGGACTTATAGATCTCCCCTGCCAGTGCTTTTCTGGTCCCGGGTGTATTTTCCCGGGGAGGGGAGATCATCCTGTTCGTCCAGAACAGGATGTGAGGGGTGTCCACTTTACTGGAAATGCCTAAATATTGGATAAAAAATATTCACCAATTCCTGGATTTTGATCATTGTAGAAATGGAAGCCATTAATCAGATCATCCCTGGCAAGATCAAGAATTTCAATCTTCACCGAGTCGCCTTCTTAATTTCTTTTTTTGCTTTCTCCCAGCCAATGAATTCTGCCTTGCCCTCCCGGACCATTTGAACCCGTTCTTCTAACTGATCTTTATGGCTTTCAGGCACTAAAATTTGCTCCTCTTCGAAACTTATATCTTGCCATATTAACTCCATGAGCCTCAATTTTTCTTCAAGAGACATCTCCTTTAAGTCAGCTGCTGATATCATGTTCAAATTGTTTAATTAGAAATAAATTGAAGAGACGCGCGAATGTCCTCTTTTTTCAATTCCGGAAAGTCGTCGAGTATTTCCTTTTCTGTCATCCCGGATGCCAGGTATTCCAGAATGTCGTATACTGAGATTCGCATTCCTCTTATACATGGCTTTCCGCCACGCTTGTCCGGTTCAATTGAAATTATTTTTTTGTAGCCCATGTCCATCAATATGGTTTTTGGTAATGTATAGGCTCGCACTATCTTCTCAAACGATATCAAAAAAGAAGAAGTATTCCAATCTGTTACAGCTATCGCTGTGGGTGATCCGTGCCAATATGTCCCCCCGAAACAGAATTCTTCTTCAAAGTTCCTGTCATTCATACGCCTTTAACATCTCAGAGATATACTTTATTTAAGTATCAGCTTTGATCCGATACTTGATTTTAAGTGTTCCATGCCAAGAAATAGTTCGCCTGCTATGAATCATTTCATCAAGAGTAGTCTTTTCATATTCGTGCTAACAGCAACTTCAACGGCCACCGCCCAAATCAGTCTCGATGTGGGCGGCTACATGCAAGCGTGGTATATTGCCGATCAGCAGACGGAGTTGGCCAACGGAGAAACAGCAAACACGAACGGATTCCGGCTCCGGCGTGCTCGGATTACTGCACGGGGAGATATCAGCGACCGGTTCAGCACAACCATCTGGACCGATTTTGCAAGTCCAAACAACGTACTTCTCGATTTCCACGCCGATGCCCGTTTTCATCCAGCATTTAATGTCAGAGCGGGACAATTTATCATGCCGGGTCAGTCGTATGATACGGCACGGCTGGTTTCATCAAGGCTGATTTTTTGGGAGCGTCCGGGGGTTTCCACAGCTCTTGCATCAGGGATGGGGTTTGATGCGTTTAGGGATATTGGCGTGATGGTCTACGGACGGCATAAAAACCTCTGGTACGGAGTTCACGCCGGAAACGGGGCGGGCCGGTTCACACAGGCCGGAACACACATTACGCAGCGAAAAGCGGGCGGCGGACTGTATGGCGCCAGGATGGATCTGGAAATTCTTCCGGGCTTTTCTCTTGGCGGACACCTCTCCACAAACCAGCAGCGGGACGTTGTGGAGCGCGGCACCGGGCCGTTTGATATCGACCGGACATCGGCCTCTGTACGGGTTGCCACATCCGATCTGGGAATCGACCGCCTGGATACTCAGTTTGAATACATGGCGATGCGGGTAAATGATGACAGTCGCGGAGTGCGAACCGTCCCCGATGGAGTGTATGATCTGGATGGGTTTTATGGCGAGATTGTCTACGGAATTACAAATGAGTGGCGCATTCTTGGCCGGTACGACCGGATGAATCAGAGTCCCGGACAGAATGTTGGGATTGCCGCAGATGAATCATTCAAACGAAATCAATACACACTTGGACTCACCCGTTACCTCTTTCACGACGACCGCGAAATTGCTCGTGCGCATCTGAATTACGCGGCGAGCAACTCATCTTCTGGCGGACTGGATTCTCATATTATCGTGCTGGTGATGCAGGTGAGGTTTATTCCGGTTTGATTTTTCTTGTTCGAGGACGAATTCAAAAAATTAACGCATTTCCTGATCTAAAAATCAAAACTTCATAATCAAATTTTCTACACTGTTTTTAGCCCTGGAAGCAAGATTTAGCGCTTGAGATATCTCATGAACTTGCTTTCTATATTCTTCATTGCCAGAAATCAGATATGCTCTCCTCAGGTAGTCAATTGATAATAATGGATTTTTTTCAAGTTGATTTGACATCTGCAAAAAATAATCTTCAAGACTGAAGAAGGTTTGGAAATACTTATCCAAAGAAGATTCAAAATCATCATTGTATACGATGTACTCCGTTCTGACAAAATCAGATGGGATTCTTGTACCCTCTGTTTTTATAATGAGTGATTCTTTTCCATAAGAATGTAATACGCCTACCTCGTAAAAAATATTCGCCATTGTCTGAGGAGTCATTGAATCATCTACAATACCTATGCCAAGAGGTACAGATAGCAATTGTTTCCAAATTTTTAGTAAAAAATCCCTGCCAGTGACCTTTGAAGAGGCATCTATCTCTTTTATATCTAACGAATTTAGTTTTTCCGTCAACTTGGTGCGGATTTCAGAGATTTCATCGGGTATCGGATCACCCAATTTTGTCATCACAAAACATGTTCTCGGAGAATAGTCTATACTTTTTAAATACGGATCTCCATCAATAGGGTTGTATGTGATCATTTATTACTTTTTCTGGCAACAGGTACTCCCTTATATTTTCCTGTTGATTTTTTATGAGATATAATCTTCCCCGCATCCCGATCAATTTTCACGTAACGACCTGTTTTGGGATTTTTAACCTGGACTATGTCTCTTTTTTTACTCATGACAAAGAATTAGTCGTTTTATCTCCTATCATTATAAGCATCAGAGCGAATAAAATCATTCAAAATTTGATTTTTAAGTATCATCCTGCTATTTATACCCTTTTCGGTAATTACGATGTCTGGACTGGCGGGGTACTTTACAACAGTTCCGGTTTATTCCGGTTTAGAGACTTAGACGCAGCTATCCTTTCGATTCCCGGTTCTCAATGTGATGATCAATCATCTTTTTATACAGTTCCTGAATCGTCTCATCCATAGCCTGCTCGGTACTTACCTGAATGATCTTCTTTTCGTCAAGTTCATCAGGCGAACTGTATCCCGAGTTCAGC
>CAZKIZ010000324.1:0-4120 GCA_964552935.1 uncultured Rhodohalobacter sp.
GTGAAGGGCTTGCACCCGGCACATACTACTACGCCACTCGCTTCCAGTTTGAAAATGAACTGTACGTTTACGGTGGCTACACTGAAGAAGGCGGCGGTTTCTGGCAAGAAGGCGTCAATGTATCCGGTGTACTTACTGTTACTCCTGCTGCTGCAACAATTGCAGAGGCACGAGCAGCGGATGAAGGCTCATTCTTTGAAATTGTGGGCGTTGTAAACTCTAACGACTTCGGTTTCGGAGTTGCCGATTACTTTATTCAGGATAATACAGCTGGAATCAACGTAACTGATTTTGAAACAGGTGGTGCGCAGTCCGGTGTTGTTGTGCAGCCCGGAGACAGTCTCAGAATTTCGGGAGAAACAGCTGTATTTAACAACCAGATTAACATTGAAGTGATCGAATTTGAAGTGCTTAGCAGCGACAATCCGATTCCCGAAGCCCAGCCTATTACGGCCGCAGAATTTAATGCGGAGTCTGACCTACAGGGTTCAAGAGTATTACTCTCAAATGTTACTTTGACTGAAGAGGGTGTTGCCAACTGGCCAACCGAACCGATCACCAGTGGAAGCGGTGTGAATGTAACTTTCGAAAATGAAGCCGGAGAAACGTTCATTGTACGTATTGCACGTAACAACACGTTCTATGGCGCAGGATCTGCTGTACCTGATGGCCCTGTAAATATCAGAGGCACCCTTGGGCAGTTCAGAGATGACACCCAGCTATTCCCGTTCTTTGAAGGAGATATCTCGCCTGTTCCAACACAGGTTCAGATCGTGCATAACTCTGCGGATCCTGCTGTTGAATTTGTAGATATCTACATAAATGGAGATTTGACGCTTGAAGAAGTTGAGTTCAGATCAGCAACGGGCTTCATTGAACTACCGTCAAATACTGCGCTCAACATTGGAGTTACTCCGGCAGGAGAGTCTCTCGATTCGGGTGTTACTTTCCAAAACATCTTCTTCCAGCCAGGGAATTACTACGTGGTTGCAAGCGGCGTTCTGGATCCATCCGGATTTGCTGAGAACCCAACCGGCGAGGATATCGAATTCTTCCTGGATATTATTGCCGATGCTGAAACAACAGCTCCTGACGGCGATACCTTCTCATTCAGAATCAACCATGGCACAACTGATGCGCCTGCGGTAGATATTTCTGCACGCGGTGTACTTGAACTGGCATCTGATTTTACATTCGGTACAACTACACCGGAATACACAGATGTGGCTGTAGGATCGTACACGATCGACATCGCACCTGCCGGAGGAACCACGATCGCATCATTTGAGGCGGACGCCAACGACCTTGGCGGATTAACCGCACTCATTCTTGCAAGCGGCTTCCTTGTGCCCGAAGCTAACCAGAATGGTGAGCCGTTTGGTGCTCTTATTGTACTGCCCGATGGAACCACCGCGCTTCTGCCCGCTGTATCAACAAGCATTGATGATCAGCTTTCAGGAGTTCCGCAAGAGTTTGCCCTGGAGCAGAACTATCCAAATCCGTTCAACCCGTCAACACAGATTGAATACGCGCTGCCTCGTTCAGCTGACGTACAGATCGCTGTGTATAACGTAGTTGGACAGCGCGTTGCACTGTTGCTTAATAACGAGCAGCAATCCGCCGGATACCACACTGTGTCGTTCGATGCAAGTAATCTTGCCAGCGGCATGTACCTATACAGGATTCAGGCAGGAGATTTCGTTCAGACACGAAAAATGACGCTTATTAAGTAAGCCTCCTTCTATAATTCCTCGATATTTTATCAAAGCCCTCCGGTTTATGCCGGGGGGCTTTTTTTATTTCAAGTCATAAAAGTTCTTCCGGTTTTTGGATCCGTATGACCCGTTTTGCTTACCCTAAACTCCGCTTTTCTCAGCAAACTCTTCCCCGAATACAGGTAGCCTTTTTACCCTCCTTCCCCTACCTTATAGAAGATTCAATCTATAACAGAATTACCCCCATGTCAGACGTACAAGAATATATCGATCAAAACATCGAAACGTTTCAAAAACAACTGTTTGAACTGCTTCGTATCCCCAGTGTAAGCACCGATTCCTCCAAAAAAAGCGACGTACAGGAAGCGGCAAACTTTCTCTCATCGCAACTCAAAGAGATTGGCCTGGATAAGGTCACGGTACATAAAACGCCCGGCCACCCGATCATCACTGCTGAGAAAATTCTGCACAATGACCGGCCCACCGTTCTGATCTACGGCCACTACGATGTTCAGCCGCCGGATCCAGAGGAACTGTGGGACACACCTCCCTTTGAGCCGACCGTTAAAGATGGGCGTGTTTATGCCCGCGGTGCATCGGATGATAAAGGCCAGTCGTTTACACATCTCAAGTCGGTAGAGTCTTACCTGAAAACCGGAACCGAGCTGCCCGTTAACGTGAAGTTTATTCTTGAAGGAGAAGAGGAGATCGGATCCCCAAATCTTGTTCCCTTTATAAAAGAGAACAAAGATCTGCTCGAGTGCGATATGGTGCTGATTTCAGATACCGCGATGTTCGGAGAGGATCAGCCATCCATCACCTACGGCCTGCGCGGCCTTGCCTATATGGAAGTTCATGTTCAGGGGCCCAACCGCGACCTCCATTCCGGTGTTTTTGGCGGTGCAGTGGATAATCCTGCGAACGTTCTTGCCAATATTATCGCAAAACTGAAGGATGACGATGGCGTTATTCAGATCGATGGATTTTACGACGATGTGAAGCCATTGACGCCAGAAATGCGTGAGGCGTACAAAAAACTTCCGCATGATGATGATTCGTATAAAAAGGATCTTGAGCTGAAAAACGTGTTTGGTGAGAAAGGTTACAGTACTCTTGAAAGAGCCTCTGCACGCCCCACGCTTGATGTAAACGGGCTCTGGAGCGGCTACCAGAAAGAGGGTGCAAAAACGGTGCTTCCGGCAAAAGCGGGCGCGAAAATCAGTATGAGGCTCGTGCCGGATCAGGATCCCGATAAAATCGCAGAACTCTTTAAAAAGCAGGTTCTTTCTCTGGCACCCGACAGCGTGACCGTTAAAGTTGAAGCGCATCACGGAGGGCACCCTGTAGTGATTGATCTCGACTATTATGGATTGAAAGCTGCTGCACAGGCATTTGAAGACGTATATGAAAAAGAGGCGCTTTTTGCACGTGAAGGCGGAAGTATTCCGATTGTGGCCGATTTCCAAAAAATTCTCGGCGTGAACTCTATCCTGATGGGATTCGGACTCACGAAAGATGCGCTCCATTCACCCAACGAAAGTTTCTCACTGAAAGATTTTCACCGCGGAATTAAAACATCGGCCCGCTTCCTGGAGCTGCTTCCGGAATATAGTTGATTGGCGATTTGGTTACTGGTTGTCAGTTATTGGTATAATGGTTACTGGCTAATGGATATTGGTAAAATTGTGTAGATGCCAGATAACAAATACACCGATAACTAATACCCGCAGCTTCAGACGATATATTCGCAACCTCATAACTGTTTTCAACAGATCCGGTTATCATAAAAAAAGCCGCAGGGTTTGGGTCCATGCGGCTTTTACAGTCTTCAGGAATATAATTTTTTTAAGAAGCTATTCAGCCTCTTCCACAAGTCCATTTTCAAGGCCATATTTTTGGCCGTGCGTGATGTTATCCAGAATATCTTTCGGATTGTTGTTCTCGTCTACAACAACTACAGTGGGTGTGTGATTTTCAGCCTCTTCGGGCTCCATTTCGGCATACGCCATCACAATCACCCTGTCATCTACCTGTGTAAGTCGTGCAGCAGCTCCGTTCATACAGCAGATGCGGCTTCCTCTCTCTCCCGGTATGGTATAGGTCTCCAGCCTGGAACCATTGGTAATGTTTACGACCTGAACTTTTTCGTACGGCAGCAGATTTGCCATTTCCAGCAGCTCTTCATCAATCGTAATGCTCCCTTCATACATCAGGTTTGCTTCAGTAACCCTCATTTGGTGAAGTTTCGATTTAAACATTGTTAATTTCATGGTTCTGCTGCTTATAATTCAATCAAAATATTGTCAATGAGCCGGGTCTTGCCAAGATAGGCGGCACCGGCAATAATGTACTCATGCCCTTCTTTTAACGTCTCAACAGGACTGAGAGTTTTCTTTGAAAACAGG
>CAZKIZ010000325.1:0-1703 GCA_964552935.1 uncultured Rhodohalobacter sp.
GTAAGGGTTACGGATCTCCTCTTCACGACTAAGCCAGTCAGCCGAACCGTCGCGCACCATCGGGCAGCTCTGGTGATAAATCGTGTAGCCAACCGGATTAAAGTCCTCTACCATTCGAATCATAGCCTCGGAGATCCGCTCAAAATAGATCCGCTGTTCGTCAATATCATCTTCTGCAATGAGGTTGCCGGATTCAGTTTGAATGACGCGGGCAATCCCTAACCACAACCCCTGGTTTTCAGCCTCCAGCACATCATCCATTACTTCTCCGGTAAAGCCGGACAGTTCCTCTGCCTTCTCCTTACTGAGTTCGCTGTCTGATTCAACAAGGGCGTCTTTCAAATCAAAATAGCGAATTAAAACAGAGTCCATCTCCATTCGAAAATTATATGGAAGGCCGGAGGTTTGCTGCTGCTGAAGCTCCATCTGACGCTGCTCCTGCTGGGCCTGTTCTTGTTCAGTAGGGCCGCAGGCAGCAAATAGCGCTAAAAAGAGAATTATAAATAATGAAGAATGTAAATAGTCCATAAATTTAACGATGATATTTTAAATCAATTTAGTAACGAAGCCATAAGTTACGCATTCTTTCTGTTTTCGAAGATCTTAATCTCGACAAAACTATTTTTTGAAAGCTCAAACTATTTAGCTTATTCTCTATTAATAGATGAAATAGTCTCGGAAACGATTGAATCCTAGTCTTTTAACATGTTAATTATTTAAATCTGCAGTGCAATTCACCTTGTCGGTTTTATCACCTGAACTCCTGTAAAAATGTTGAGCTTTAAAATGAAATTACATCTACTGATATCTGCCATACTTTTTCTTTTTGCAAGTTCCTGCGCCTATCCTGAAGAAACATCTGCTTACAGCGATACAGAAGCTGACAGCGAAACCAGGCACCTGATGCTCGTGGCCGGATCTGCGAGTCATGACACCGGACAGCACGAACACCGCGCCGGCGTATTGATTATGGAGCAGTGTCTAGCAGATCTGCCGGGTTTAAAAGTGACCACACATTTTGAGGGGTGGCCGGATGATGAATCTGTTTTTGAAACAGCGGATGCCGCCTATTTTTTCATGGACGGTGGTGGCGGACACCCCGTAGTTCAGGAGAATCGCCTCAGATTAATCCAGGAACAGATTGACCGCGGACTCAGTTTTGGTGCCATGCACTATGGAGTGGAAGTTCCTGAGGATAACGGCGGTGAGTATTTTATGGATTGGATTGGCGGATATTACGAAACGGATTACTCCGCAAACCCGATCTGGGAGGCTGAGTTTGACAACCTTCCCAATCACCCGATCACGAAAGGGGTTGAGCCATTTTCAGCAGAGGATGAGTGGTATTTCAGCATACGGTTCCGGCCCGATATGGTTGGCGTTACTCCTCTTCTGGTCACGACTCCCTCCGATGACACCCGCGACGGGCCTTATGTTTGGCCCCACGGTCCGTACGATCACATTGTTGACCGAAAAGGAGAAAGCGAAGTGCTGTCGTGGGCTGTTGAACGCCAGGATGGCGGCCGGGGATTTGGGTTTACGGGCGGCCACTTCCACGAGAATTGGGGAAATGACGATTTCAGAAAATATGTGCTAAATGCAGCGGTATGGCTCAGCGGCGCCGAACTTCCGGAGAACGGGGTTTCATGTGAGCTCTCTCAGGAAGATCTTGAAGCAAATTTAGATCACTAATGTCGTCACTG
>CAZKIZ010000325.1:1803-4101 GCA_964552935.1 uncultured Rhodohalobacter sp.
GTTCGGAATGATGGGAGATTAATTGTGAACGGCATAAACGCTCAAATTCTCCTCATCAAACAAAATCACCTGGTACTCCCGGTCCACCGGCTGATCCATCCCCGGGGCATTTGGGGGCATTCCCGGTGCTGAAATACCGATCGCATCGGGCCGTTCGGCCAGCATTCGGCGGATATCTTCAACAGGTACATGTCCTTCAACAACGTATCCGTCTACAATAGCGGTGTGGCATGAACGGAGCCGCGGCGGGATATTTTTTTCATCTTTTATGCTGTGCGGATCATCAAGAAGTTCATCTTTCACCGTTACCCCGTTCTCCTTGAGATAGTCAGCCCAGCGAACACAGCACATACAGCCCTCGCCGTGGTACATGGTAAGCGTGATCTCCCCGTCATACAGTTCAGTGTCAATAGCTGCAGTTTCCTCCGGATTATCGGTGGCGCCGGTAAACATATAGCCCCAGAATGCAAAGCTGGCAAGAATTAACAGAGCCGCGAGTAGTACAAATGATTTATTTTTCATGAAAGCAGATTTCTTTTTTTATTTAAGAGGCTAAACGATAATAATCGCAAAATAATGCGTATCGGGAACATTTAACCCGCGATTATTTTAATTCAACTTAACTCAAGCGGTCCGCCCTGATCTCCTTCAATCCATGACAGTTCAATTTCGAGCTCCTGTTTTATTCCCTTCGTCCCTCTGTTTTTCTGCTCCACGTCGATATCAAGCTCCAATTTTTGTGGAATCTTTAGCTCCACCTCTTGTTGACCCTGGCTTAAAGAGACAGAGCCGGACTCTATTTTATCTGCAAGAGCTCTTAAAAACCCGCTTACCTCTTCTCTCGTTTTTACTTCCTCCGTTTGAAATAACTTTTCGCTTTTTTGCATTTTAATCTTCCTCTGTCTGTTTTTCGAAATTGGTAATTTTTACGCACGTCCTGTGTAGCATCTATTAACTGAGTCATGTCAAATTTAACGATCAATCACAATACACAGGGCTCTGTGATGGTGTAAATCGTTATCATTGTATTCATTGCCAGATTATTATAGTACTGCTCCAGCTGGTAGACAGCTGATGTATTAACAAATTGCTACATTGACAATCTCCTCTAAAGGTAAAAAATTTACCCGACTTAACCCCGTCTTTCCGGTACAATGTTCCCCTGAATTTAAAGCAGCGGTCATTTTAAGAGCTCAACCGCAGTAGTCAGACTAAAAAAGAGGGGGTTTCAGAGCTCCAGTTCTTCAATTTCAAAAAGAGCTGGAATTTTAATATCCCATCCAAATGTGTCATAAAGCCTGGTCTTTAATGCACTGCGCGCTGCTTGTTCACCGTGCACGAGGTAAACAGCTTGCGGCCTGTTTTTAAGGCCTGATACCCAGCCTGCCAGCTCTTCTTGATCAGCGTGACCCGAAAGGCCTTCAAGCATTTCAATTCTTGCTTTTACAGGGTGCATCTTCCCGAACAACCCAATCTCCTCTGCTCCGTCCAGCAAATCTCTTCCCCGTGTTCCCTCTGCCTGGTAACCCGCAAGCAGCACTGTGGTCTCCTGTTTTTTGAGATAGACTTTCAGGTAGCTGAGTACACGTCCGCCGGTTACCATACCGCTTCCGGCGATGATGATTTTCGGCTCCGGGTTTTCAATGATCTCCCAGGTTTCGCGGTAGGATTGTACCATGTGAACCCACCTGGAAATTTCCATGCACGTTTCTGCATCCAGCTTGTGCCATTTATCATGTTTTCTGAACACGGAGTAGGCGTCGATCCCCATCGGGCTGTCCAGAATGACGGGGAGTGAACCGGGCAGCTTTCCTTCTTTATAGAGCTGCCAGATCAGGAACATCAGCAGCTGTGCCCGCTCCACTGCAAAGCTTGGAATGATTAGTGTGCCGTTTTTTTGAACCGTTTCTTCAATGATACTCAGTAGTTTTTCAGAAACACTGTTTTCTGAATGGAGCCGATCACCGTAGGTGCTTTCCATGACAAGAACATCGGCTCTTTCCGGTTTTTTGGGATCATAGAGAAGCGGATCAGCAGATCTGCCCACATCACCCGAAAAAACAATTCGCTTACCTGATATCTCAAGCTCAATAAATGTGGCACCAATTATGTGGCCGCTATATTGAAACCTGATGTTGATTTGGTCATCAATTGTAATCCATTCCCCTTCCGGTTTTGGCTGTAACAGGGGAAGTGTCTTCTCCACATCAAGAAGATTATACAGAGGTTTGGCCGGTTTGTGTTTTGTAAATCCATCTTTATTGGACCGCTCAGCATCTTCCTCTTGGATTTTAGCAC
>CAZKIZ010000326.1:0-4088 GCA_964552935.1 uncultured Rhodohalobacter sp.
CGTATGGCACCCTGCGAACCTCGCTTTTTGAAGGCATGGAGATCAGGTTTGCCCTCACTTTTTTCGTCTTCGCCCAGCCGTAGACCTTCTTCAGGTGAAAATCGATCTCTTCGATAACCGTCAATATCTCGGCGCTCACCACCTCCATTGCAGGTTTTCGAAGATCTTTATGAACAGCAGTGCAAATCTCTTTTTCATTGCTGATCAGCATCTCCTTCAGCTTCTCAAGGTTCTCTTTCCGGGCGGAAACGCTCCGCGTGCTCCCTTTCTCAAAATAGGCTCGCTGTTCTTGTACAAGTCTGTCGCTTTGCATGATCTCAGGTTTTAAAACCGATTATTGGTTATGTCTAACTTCAATTTTGTGAATTCAGCATGCTCTTCTCTTCCTGATTGGTGAAGGGGGACTTTTATCTTCTCCATTCAAACCTCACTCTTTTTCTCTTCCTTTAAACGAATCCATCGAGCGGTAAACTCCCAGCAGATTACCTGCAACCCAATCGAATGCACGGGATGGAAGCAGCGCCTTAATCAGCGGAACAAACCGAACCATAAACGGAGCCTGGACCGTCTCCTTTCGTTTTGAGACTCCCTTTATCATCAGCTCAACCATCCGGTCCGTTTCGAGCAGAGGTACCAGCAGCGGCGGCTTCACCCCATCAAACATCCCTGTTTTGATGTAGCTGGGAATGACGGTTGTAACTTGAATACCGGTCTTTAATTTATCCAGCTCAAGGCGAAGCGATTCCGACCACCCGATTACCGCCCATTTACTTGCGGCGTACACGCTCATGCGGGGATTTCCAATATAGCCGGAGGCCGATGCCAGGTTCACAACGTGTCCTGAACCGCGTTCCATCCACTGGTTAATAAACATTTGCACAACCCACATGCTCCCAATCGTGTTGATCTGAATGGTATTTTGAGTCTCCTCCGGAGTATGTTCGTGAAACATTTTCCCTACTACAACACCTGCACAATTTACAATGATGTCCGGCAAAATTTGTTTATCAATCAGCTCATCAGAGGCTGATTTTACGCTTTCGAAATCAGACACATCAACGCCGCGGGTAATCACGTCAATTTCATCCGGCAGATCTGATCTGTTTTCGATGAGCGTATCGGGGTTTCTATCCCATAACACGAGAGTTATGTTTACTGAACCTGAAATCATCTCAGCAAATCGTTTACCAATACCGCTGGCTGCACCGGTTATGAGAACAGTTTTGTTGTTGAAATAGTCGTTCATTCAATAAAATATCTTTAAATAATTTCTGCAGCAGAACTCCATCAACCGGCAGACATTTTCACGTATTTCCCGTATTATAAACGTTTTGGCACTAATATCAGAACAGAACATCAGATCCAAACACCTATGTTACAGCGAAACTTACTCTATTCGTCTCTACTTTTCTCGTTTCTTTTACTCATAACAGCCTGCGGCGATCCCTCTGACGAGTCGTTTGAACAGGCGGTGGAATCGATCACCGAAGACTCCCTTCTGAACCACATTGAAACGCTCTCTTCTGATGAGTTCCAGGGACGCGCACCCGCCACCCGGGGTGATACTCTCACCATAGACTACCTGGTGGAACAGCTTGAGGAGATGGGCGTTGCACCCGGCATGCCCGATGGCTCCTATACCCAGGAATTTCCGCTGCTGGGTCAGCGTGTGGATGGCGGCGCAGCACAATTCACCATACGAAGCAATGGCTCAGTGGCAGAACAGCTCTCCTATGGAGCGGACTTCATGGCGTGGCCCAGCAATGAGGAGGAGCGCGTGCAGATTCAGAATGCAGAACTGCTCTACGTGGGCTACGGTATCCAGGCGCCGGAATTTGGCTGGGACGACTATAAGGACGCCGATGTTGAGGGCAAAGTGTTGATCTACAAGAACAGCGATCCATCTCACGATCCCGATATTTTCGATGGCGATTCGCGTCTTTATTACGGCCGGTGGAGCTACAAATTTGAGAAGGCTGAGGAGATGGGAGCGCTTGGCGCCATTATTATTCACACCACGCCAACAGCAGGCTATGGCTGGTCGGTGATTGAGACGAGCTGGGGCGGTGAGCGATTTTCACTTCTAAGCGGAGAGGATGAGAATGGAGAACAGCCTGAGTTCAACAGCTGGCTGACCGAAGAGAATAGTGAAGCGCTGTTCAATTATGCCGGACTTGATCTGCATGAGATGCTGGATGCCGCTGCAGATCGTGATTTTGAACCCGTAACGCTCAGAGGAGTTACGATTGACGTGGATCTCACCGCAAGCTACAGCGACATGGCCTCGCGCAACGTACTCGGGATGATTGAAGGCAGTGATCCGGAACTCAGGGATGAATATGTCATCTTCTCCGCACATCACGATCATCTTGGCCTGGCGCCCGAGCCTGTGGATGGAGATTCCGTTTACAACGGGGCCCAGGATAACGCTTCCGGCACAGCTGCACTTCTTGAGGTGGCAAATGCACTTTTAGAGGTTCAAGATCAAATGAGACGATCCGCACTGATTATATTTGTCGGGGCTGAGGAGATGGGACTTCTTGGGTCGCAATACTGGTCGCAAAATCCAACGGTTCACCCCGGTAAGGTATCGGCCAACTTCAACCTCGACAGCATGCAAATTTACGGGGAAACCCGGGATATGACGCTCGTTGGCTACGGCAGAAATACGCTCACGGACGTCTTTAGGGAAAATGCAGAGGCTGTAGGACGTGAAATTACGCCCGATCCCCAGCCTGAGCAAGGATTCTTTTACCGGTCCGATCACTTCTCTTTTGCACGAATTGGTATACCTGCACTCTATCCAAATCCCGGCCGTGATTTTATCGACAAGCCGGACAATTACAACGCAACGGTCGATAGTGTGCGCGCCGCAAACTACCACCAGTTGTCAGATGAAATTAATGAATACTGGGATATGAGCGGCATGAGAGAAGATACGCGCCTGATATTCAGAACCGCTTTCGACGTCCTGAATCGGGACGAAATGATGGAGTGGTACACCGGGGATGAGTTTGAATCCGTTCGCGATCTGATGCTTCGCGAAGCTGAAGAATCTTAACTGACGGTTCATATTGTAATTGTATATTAGACCCGTTCAACCCTCCAAGGGTTTCAAACCCTTGGAGGGTTTTTTATAAATAGATATCTATCATAACTCAATATCAAAACCAATTCATGAGTCACTCTCAGTTTCCACAATCTCGTCCCCGCCGTCTGCGCGCATCAGAAAATATCAGGCGAATGGTGTCGGAACACAGCCTGTCGGTGAATGACTTTATCGCTCCGCTTTTTGTGATGGAGGGTGAGAATCAAAAGGTTGAAATCGCCTCCATGCCGGGCTACTACCGATTTACGCTCGATACGCTGATGAAAGAGGTTGAAGAGATTCAACGCCTTGGAATTCCGTCCGTTCTGCTCTTCGCAAAAGTGCCTGATGATAAAAAAGATAACAAAGGAACCGAAGCGCTGAATCCCGAAGGTTTGATGCAGCGAGCAACCCGGGCAATCAAAAATGAGTTTCCCGAACTTGTGGTGATGACCGATGTGGCGATGGATCCCTACAGCAGCTACGGTCATGACGGAATTGTGGAGGACGGTCAGATATTAAATGACGAAAGTGCGGAGCTGCTTGCCAAAATGGCGGTGAGTCATGCAGAGGCAGGAGCTGATTTTGTGGCGCCTTCCGACATGATGGACGGTCGTATTTTGATGATGCGTGAAACCATGGATGAGATGGGCTATCACAACACCGGCGTCATGGCCTACAGCGCCAAATACGCCTCCAGCTATTACGGCCCGTTTCGTGATGCCCTCGACTCCGCCCCCGGGTTTGGGGATAAAAAAACGTACCAGATGGATCCCTCAAACGTCACTGAAGCAGTAAAAGAGGCGATTTCGGATGAACAGGAAGGGGCTGATATCATTATGGTAAAACCCGGCCTGCCCTATCTTGATGTGGTCAGAGCAGTAAAAGAGTCGGTTCATCTGCCGGTTTCGGTCTATAATGTATCAGGGGAATATGCCATGATAACAGCTGCAGCAGAAAAGGGCTGGCTCAACGAAGAGCAGGCAATGATGGAGGCTCT
>CAZKIZ010000327.1:0-4053 GCA_964552935.1 uncultured Rhodohalobacter sp.
GCGGTTTTTTGTAGTCAAAGCTTACATAATTGATCTCCAAATTATGGACGCCGGGCGGTATTGAAATATTGTCAAACACACCGAACTCATTGTCACCAAAGCGCATAGATGATATATGAATGCCAATTTCCCGGTCAGTTTCAATCAATAAAGAAGGGTTAATTCTTGCGATTCCCTGCATTGTCGGGAACCAGACCTCTCCGTTGTCCATCTTCCAACCTGCGGGAAATACTCCCCCGTTCGCCTCATGATTAGCCATGCCGTCGGACGTGTCGAATAATCTGGCGTGTATTCTTTTCTCACCGGTTTCATCCCGTTTCATCGCCAGCAGATCATCCACTTTCATTTTCTGAATTCCAAAATTACCGCTTGCCCATAAGTAACCATAGTCATCTTCAATCATTCTGAAAATTCCGTTGAACTGCAGGCCATGGCTGCGATTAAACAACTGAAAAGTACCATTTTCCAGCACCAGCAGTCCCTCGTTTGTACCTGCCCAGATAGAGCCTTCAGGATCTTCATACAGACTCAGCACCATTTCTGATGACGGCCCGTGGTGAATCGAATAACCGGTTGGATGATCATTCCGGTCCAGCTTTAGAATGCCGGTCGATGTTGTACTGAACCACATATCACCGTTACGGTCTTCAAGAATGGTGATAAATTCTGCATTTTCAAACGACTCAGGTACATCTATCCTTTCCAATTCTGTATGATTATGCAGTCTGTGAATTCCGCCGCCTCTTGATGTTATCCACACATTATCACGGCTATCCTGGTAAATAGCCTGTACAATATCGTTAGCAAGACCATCATCGGTTGTAAATGAACGGTCAATTTCATTCAGCTTCGGATTGTAGCGATACGCCCCGTGACCGGTTCCAAAATAGATGTAGTCATCCACTCCGTAGATCCCCAAAACCACACCGTGTGCCATACCTGCTTCAGGGGTGATGTGGGTGATCTCTCCATTTTCAATTCTGTTTACTCCTGTGCCTGCCGTACCTGTCCATACAACTCCACTCCGATCCTGGTAAATGGCGAGTGTGATTTCATTCGAGAGCCCGTCTTCCTCTCTCAGCATACGAATATCGGCCGGAATCATCTGAATAATTCCATACCCTGTGGCTGATAACCAGACGTTTCCGGTATCAGAAATATAGATGTCATTCACTTCATTGTAGCCAAACTCAATTTCCTGGAGAGTTACGATCTCATCTCTTTTCAGAATCTGCACGCCCCCGGTTCCCATACCAGCCCAAATGCGATTATCATCCGAATAATGCAGAACATTTACCTGGTTACTGATTAACCCGCTTGAGTGGTCAATGACCCCAACGGTCTCTCCTCTTTGATAAATTATACCGTGATTCCTTGTACCCGCCCAAATATTTCCTGCGCTGTTTATTGTAATTGTTCTGATTTCATAACCGGAAAATTCAGTCATCTCCCGGATGTTACCCGATTCGAAATCATACTTGTGCAGGCCTGTACGCGTGCCAATCAGCAAACCATCCGGGGCCTTTTTCAGAGTCATCACGGAACCTTTGCCTTCTCTTGTCCAACCGGCAGCCAGTCGTATTTCGCCATCAATCAAATTAAGCAGATCACCATCATGAGTACCCGCCCAAACATTTCCCCGGCCATCTTCTGAAATGCTTGTTATCCATGATCCTTCCAGAAAATCTCTCGCCCCAAATACATCAATTTTATTTCCGTATGCGTGAACAATTGCGTTTGCATTAGCTGCCCATACCCCTCCGGAAGATGATTCAGCAAGATCATAAAACATTGCCGAAACAATTTCTGCCTCATTTTCCTGATTATATGTTCTGAAACTTTTGCCATCAAACCGAACAAGACCCTCTTCGGTTACGGCCCAGAGAAAACCGGTTTTATCTTTCAAAACACTGAAAACCGTGTTTACGGGCAGTCCTCTCGTGTTATCCCATGTTTTGGAAACAAACTGCTGGTCAGACAACCGTACATTTAACGATTGTGCACTAATATGCTTCAATCCATCAGCAGTAATGAAGAGAATTAGAAATAAGACCAGACAGAAGTTTTGAGATTTTATCCTACTCATCATTTTTCCCGGACGTCTGCTTTTTTGCAATGGTAAAAGAGAAGGTACTGCCTTTACCCGGTTCGGATTCCACACTAATTTTACCACCGTGACCCTCAACTATTTTTTTACTGATTGCGAGGCCTATTCCGCTTCCGCTGTACTCTTCATTGCCATGCAGCCTCTGAAAGATGTTGAAAATTTTATCGGAGTATTTCTTATCAATTCCGATACCGTTGTCCTCTATTTTGATATACCAAAAATTATCGTCTTCAGCGGTGTTTATATTAACCGTGGGTTTATTCTCTTTCTTTTGATATTTAACCGCATTGTTTACCAGGTTCTGGAAAAGCTGCAGCATTTGGCCTCTTGCGGCATGGATGACAGGCAGTGTTTCGACGTTTATTTCAGCTTTTTGTTCAGCAATCAGTTTTTTGTTCAATGTGAGTGCTTCCTGCACCAGTTCGTTCAAATCAACCTCCTCCCGCTCAGAATCAATGCGTCCTACCCGTGAATACTCAAGCAGATCCATAATGATCTGTCTCATCCGTTTGGCGCCATCGGTTGCAAAGTATATGTACTTTTTACCTCTCTCATCCAGAAGATGATCATATCTCTTCTCCAGTTGTGACAGGAAGCCGGTAATCATCCTCAGCGGTTCTTGCAGATCGTGCGATGCCACAAACGCAAATTGCTCCAGTTCCGCGTTGGATGAGGCGAGCTCTTTTACTTTTACCTCTAATTTTCTATAAAGCTCCCTGAGCTCAACATCCGACTTATGTGCCTCAATTGCATTCGAAAGGTTAATCGTAACTGTCCTCAGAAATGAAATTTCCTCATCGGCCCATTTTCTACCGTATGTGCAGTCATCAAAGCCGATAAAACCCAGAAATTCTTCATGTGCAAAAACGGGAATAATCAGTATTGAGAGAATATTCTGGCTGTCAAGGATTGCTTTAAATCCTTTATCTTTAACATCTTCCGCGCGCATTGTGTATGCCTGATTTTCCAGAATCACATCCATAAATTCGCCAAACAAATCATAAGGTACATTTTGCATGTCCGAATTATCGATTTGAGGCTCAATACCTTTTCTTGTCCATTCCAAACGCTGGTTGGTGAATAGATTTCCCGTATCGGGATCAGTATATTTTTCAAAATAATAAACACGGTCGGCCTCAACAGCTTTACCTATAATATTTAACGTTTCATTCAGGGCTTTGAACCAGTCGTCAAATGCAAGCAGGGTACTATTAACTTCAGCTATTGCCTCGATTAATGTCGTTTTATGAAGGATCAGTGTTTTTGCCTTCTCGTTGTCAATTGCCGAAGCCAGGTTCAGACTTATCGTCTTTAAAAAACCGATCTCTTCTTCATTCCAAATCCGCTCACTGCTGCAATCGTCAAACCCGATAAATCCATGAAACGTATCCCCCACAAATACCGGCAGCGACAATACTGACTTAATATTCTGCTCTTTAAGTAAATCCCTGAAGTTCTCATTTTCAATCTCATCTACTACCGTGATATACGGTTTGTTTTTTTTCATCACATCAATGGAGGGATGGTCAACATTGAGTGGCAGATTTTGATGATCGGGATTATCGATCTGTGCCTCAAACCCTTCTCTTGTCCACTCCATTTTCATGGAAGTTGTGACCGGCTTACCATCCTTGTCGAAATTATTTTCAAAATAGTAGACCCGGTCAGCCCCCACAATTTCGCAAAACATTTCAAAACAGTTATCCAGTGCCTGTATCCAGTTTTCTTCGCTGATCAGCATTCCATTGAAGCGGGCTATAGCATCGAGCTGACGCGACTTTTCAATAATCTTTTTCTCAGTTTCCTTTTTCGCAGTAATATCTTTAAAGAACACAGATATCCCTTTTCCAAACGGATATACATTTACATCAAACCATCGGCCAATGGGTTTATAATAATCTTCGAATTTAATGGGCTCTCTTTCTTTTAGCACACGGATGTACTGT
>CAZKIZ010000328.1:0-4048 GCA_964552935.1 uncultured Rhodohalobacter sp.
AAAACGAAAGTAAAACACTGCCGATAAATCTCGACGAGGTGAATAAAATCGCCGTTATCGGCCCAAATGCAGACAGAAGTCTTCTGGGCGGATACAGCGGTGTGCCGAAAAAAGAGATCTCCGTACTGGAAGGCATTCGTGAAAAGGTTGGCGACAAAGCTGAAATTCTCTACAGCGAAGGGTGCAAAATTACCGTTGGCGGCTCATGGAATCAAGATGCCGTGGTTCTGCCTGATGAGAAAGACGATCTGAAATCGATTGCTGAAGCGGTAAAAGTTGCTGAAGAGGCAGATGTGATTGTACTCGCCATCGGAGGCAATGAGCAGACCTCCCGTGAATCGTGGGATATCCGCCATATGGGGGATCGTACTGACATCACATTGTTCGGCAGGCAGGAAGAACTGATCAAAGAGATGATCAAAACCGGTAAGCCGGTCATTGCATTTCTGTTTAACGGACGTCCGCTCGCTACAAACTATCTGAGCGAACATGCAAGCGCAATATTTGAATGCTGGTACCTTGGGCAGGAGACCGGCCGGGCTGTGGCGGATGTTCTGGTGGGAGATTACAATCCCGGCGGAAAACTGCCGATCACCATACCAAGATCTGTAGGACACATTCCTGCGTATTACAACCATAAACCGTCCGACAGGCGCGGGTTTCTGCATGATGTGGTAACACCTCTCTATCCGTTCGGGTTTGGCCTCAGCTATACGGAATTCGAAATTGGCAGCATCAGCCTGAAAGATTCCACGATCGAAGCGTACGATTCTACGACAGTATCGTGTGAGATTACAAACACCGGTGATCGTGAAGGATCGGAAGTGGTTCAGCTCTACATCCGGGATCTGGTCAGCACGGTAACCCGGCCTGTAAAAGAGCTTAAAGGTTTTGAGAAAGTCTGGCTAAAACCGGGTGAAACCAAAACCGTTGAGTTTCAGATCAAACCGGATTCACTGGCATTTCATGACATTAATATGGAGTATGTTGTTGAACCGGGCGAATTTGAGCTCATGATTGGAACTTCTTCACAGGATGAAGATCTGACAAAAGTTACGCTCGAAGTTGTATAAGAGAAGGGCACATAAAATCTAAAACAGAATTAACACTAACTCAATCATACAAATCAATTGAACAACTCAGGTGATAACGGGGTGAAGCTTGAACGTCCACGATTAACGTTCAAAGAGAAAGTCGGGTATGGTCTTGGGGATATGGCATCGAATCTGTATTTCCAGACCTTTGTTCTGTTCCTGCCCATATTTTATACAGATGTTTTCGGAATTCCTGCCGCTGCTATGGGAACCATGATGCTGGTTACCCGTGTGTGGGATGCCGTTACGGATCCGGTTATGGGAATGATAGCGGACCGAACTCAGACGCGATGGGGTAAATTTCGCCCCTACATCATCAGTTTTGCCATTCCGCTTGCGGTTGGCGGGGTGCTCGTATTTACGACACCTGATCTGGGCGATTCAGGCAAGTTGATTTACGCCTATGCAACATACATGCTGTTGATGATGCTTTATACGGCCGTTAACGTACCTTATGCAGCACTGATGGGCGTAATTACGCCGAACTCGATGGAGAGAACAGAAGTGTCCTCCTTTCGGTTTGTGGCTGCTTTTGGTGGCCAGGTAATTGTAGGGGCAGCCACACTTGGCCTTGTTGAATATTTCGGGAATGGAAATGAAGCTCTTGGCTGGCAAATGACAATGATTGCATACGGTGCACTTGCAGTTGCTCTATTGTTTGCGACGTTTTATTTAACCAGGGAGAGAGTATCCCCGGAGAAAGAGGTTCGAAACAAGCCTTCTGCCGACCTGAAAGATCTGTTTATGAACAAACCATGGGTTTTGGTTGGATTGGCTACACTTTTTCAGCTCACTTATATTGTAATGCGCGGTTCATCTACCGCCTACTATTTCCGCTATTTTGTAGGCGATCAGCAGTTAAACCTGCTCGGCTGGAACATTGACCTTACGTATGCCCTGTTCACATCTTCGTTTATCACTGCTGGAACGATTGCAACACTCATTGGTGCGGTTCTGACGAAATACTTCACCAAGCTGCTTGATAAGAAATTTGTCTACTCCGGATTTTTGCTTTCAAGTGCAGCATTTTCGTGTGCATTTTTCTTCCTGGAACCGGATAATGTGATCCTGATGTACGTGCTCAATGTCATGGTATCGTTCTTTTTTGGATCAGTATCGGTACTACAATGGGCAATTTACACCGATGCAGCTGATTACGGAGAATGGAAATTTGGTCGACGGGCAACGGCACTCATCATGGCCGCTTCTCTCTTCATGTTAAAACTCGGCCTCACATTTGGCGGAGCCATCACCGGATGGATGCTGGAGTTTCATAACTTCGTTCCGCTTGCCGTACAAACCGAAGACACCCTTCTCGGTATTAAACTTCTGATGAGTGTATATCCGGCCATTTTTGGCTTTATCGGTGGTGCCATTATGCTGTTTTATCCGCTGAGGGATATACAAATGGTAAAAATTGAGGAAGATCTTTTGGCCAGGAAGGATAAAGACCAGGAGTAAATTCATTAGATCCATAAATTCACAGATAAAAACCAATGAAAACAATCTTAATAACGCTTATATCACTGCTCTTAATTGGATGTAATTCTACGACGGATCAGCAGGATGAAGAAGAGCAAACGTTAAGAAATGCATTCAGCGATGCCTTTATGATTGGAACAGCCCTAAATGAACGCCAGATTTACGGGGAAGATCAGCGCGGACAGGATCTTGCCGTTCGCGAATTCAACGCCGTTACGGCCGAGAATGTAATGAAATGGGAAATCATACATCCTGAGCCTGGCGTATACGATTTTGAAGCTGCTGACGCCATGATAGACCTGGCAGAAGAGAACGATATGTTTGTTGTGGGTCATACACTCGTGTGGCACAGCCAAACACCGGACTGGGTTTTTTATGACGAGAATGGCGAATTGCTGAGTCGGGATGCGCTCTTGGAGCGAATGAGAAATCATATTCACACCGTTGTGGATCGCTACAAAGGGCGTGTCCATGGTTGGGATGTAGTAAACGAAGCTATTGTGGATGACGGTTCCATGCGGGACACATATTGGTATCGAATCATCGGGAAAGACTTTCTTGTGAAAGCGTTTGAATACGCCCATGAGGTCGATCCCGATGCGGAACTCTACTATAATGATTACTCCCTGGAAATTCCGTCGAAGCGGGAAGGGGCAATCCGCCTTGTTGAGTACCTGCAAGAGAACGGTGCACCTATAACCGGTATCGGAACCCAGGGGCACTTTATGCTCGATTTTCCTGAACTTGAAGAGATCGAAAAGACGATCACTGAATTTGCCGCGCTCGGTCTCGATGTGATGGTAACTGAGCTGGACATCGACGTACTACCGCCAGCATTTGAGTATATGGGCGCTGATGTTTCGGCATCTGCAGAGATGCGGGAAGAACTGAATCCCTATCCCGATGCACTTCCCGATTCCGTGCAGCAGCAACTCACCGACCGTTACCGGGATATATTTGAGATCTACCTGCGCCACAGTGACGATATCACGCGGGTAACATTCTGGGGCGTTACCGATGGCGACTCCTGGAAAAATAACTGGCCGGTCAGTGGACGAACAAACTATCCGCTGATATTTGACCGGAACTGGGAGCCGAAACCGGCTTATCACGCAATCATAGAACTGGCTGAAGAACACCGTTGATTATTTAGTTTTTGAAATGTCGGCATCTGAAGCCAGATCATACAGGATGAGAACTTTCACATATCAGATTATCATAAATAAAAATTGAACAAGCATATATAATTGCGAGTAATGATAGCTGCAGCTTTGCATTTTGGTATCCAGGAGCAAATGCTGCATAGTGAATTGACGGACGAGATCTTTCCTCACTCCTACACATTTAATGACGGATATATGTATCCCGGAGATGAGCCCGGCCTTGGGGTGGACATCGATGAAAAAAAAGCGAAAAATTATCAGTATGAACGAGCCCGTCTTCCGGTTAATCGTAAAGAAGACGGTTCGCTC
>CAZKIZ010000329.1:0-4047 GCA_964552935.1 uncultured Rhodohalobacter sp.
TGGGCCACAAGCTGCGGCTGATCCAGCTGCGTAAACAGGAAGAGTGAAAATGCAGCGACCAGTAGAATGGAAGCGGCAATAGCAATGATCCGTTTTGCCGGTGAAGATGAAATGGAATGGACCTTCGCCTCAGGCTTGGTTTCATCGGATATTCTCTGCCACACGCGATCTTTCCCAGTGACCTCAGCAAGGTCTTCCCTGAACTCAGATCGGTTCAGCTCCCTGCGGAGCTCACGAATCTCCTCATCGGGATGATCGTCGAGAGACGCACCCTGATCGAGTCGCCGGCCGATGCTTTCGGCAAGCTTGCGATCTTTTTCTGATATGTTGTTTCCGTTTTCCATAATAAGGAGCAGGCGCGGTATTCCACGCGCCGGCCCGGTCCTGGTTTATAAATTAATCGAGCTCAAATTCTACGATGGTAACAAGCAGTGAGTTGTCAGGCAGCACCAGGTATTTGCCTTCCGCTTCTACTTCACGATTGTTTTCGATCGCTTGTGCCACGCTTTCCAGCGTGAAGAAGTCGCCGTCACTGTCAAACCGTGTTTGATCATTGATAGTGAAAACTACTCCGTTTTCAAGTGTGAACGTTCTGTTTTCCAGATCAACGCTCATCACATCCTCATCGAACTCAAACTCGGCATCTTCAAATTCAAACTCCACTTCAGTTACAATGAATCTGCCGTTTTCATCAGGAAGATATTCCCCGTCGGCTTCAATCCTGAGATTGTTGTTCAGGGCGATTTCAATATGCTCTGCGGTGAAGAGATCGCTGTCTTCATCAATCCTGGAATCGTCCGTCAGATAGTAGGTGTTGCCGTCGCGAAGGGTGAATGATCCATCCGTTGTGTTTACAGACGTGATGATTTCATCAAAGTCATTATTCTCATATTCAAACTCCACTTCCAAAACGATCAGTCTGTCGTCAGATTCAGGATAAAATTCTCCGTCAGCTTCAATATCAAAGCCGCGTTCAATAGCATCTGCAACTTCCCGGAGGCTGAACAGGTCTCCGTCTCTGTCAATTTCTGAGCGATCTGTGATGATAAGCGTGAGGCCGCTTCTAAGCGTAAACGATTGCTCGCTTAGGTTCACGGATTCAACCAATCCTTCAAACTCTAAATCGTCATCTTCAATTTCGAACTCTACTTCAGTAGCTTCATATGTGCCATCATCACGCCTGAACACATCACCTTCCGCTTCAACCCTGAAACCGTTTCGTACTGCGCGTTCAACATCTTCGAAGGATGTAAGTCCATCGTCGTACTCCACTTCCGTGCGGTCGGTAATAAATATGGTTTGTCCGCTGTATAGTGTGAAAGATTGGGCTGCTGTATTAACGGAACGGACGTATCCTTCAAATTCGTCATCCTCGAATACTGTGCCGTCGTCCAGTTTGATGCGGAAAATATCCAGCACATCACGGAATCGAAGAAGCGCTGTACCGTCACCATTTAACTCAATCGTACCGTTCACAGTCTTTGTGCTTTCCTCGCCGTTCACGTTCCGGTTGATCACCATTTCGTAGGCAACGGACCCGGTTACGCCACGTTCCAGGGAATTTGAGCGCTCCATCAGCTCTTTGTCAATGCGGACATTCAGGAAATCCACGGAAATCTCATAATTACGGGATACAGTTCCACCGTTTTCACCGGCAGATTCAAACTGGCCGCTCCCCTGGTGAAGTCCGTCAATCTGTATCGTGCCGGATTCGAGAGAAAGACCGTCCGTTAAAAACTGATCAGATCGCTGGTATGAAGAAGATTTACGGGGTGTGGTTATTGAACCCGATCGGCTGGCCGTGTAGTCAACCGTCTCAATTCTGTCGTTATCCATTCTGGGTGAATCAACAAAGCCCCCGGTTACATCATAAAAAATGTACTCGAGATCGGCGGATGATTCCTTTGAGAATTCAGGCCGGTTGATGCTTCTGCTGAATGAGACGCTGTGAGTGCCCGTTTCAGGGTCGTACTCATAAGAGTAATTGTTTTCATTACTGGTTCCCTGTGTGCTTTCGTCATTATTGGCAGTGGCGAGAGATCGCAACAGAAACCCGTCTCCTGAGGTGGTGGAAAATGATTCGTTGAACTCACTCTGGTTAGGAATAACAAACGCGTCATTAAGGCTTGAGAATATCCCGTCACTTTCGGCTGAAAGGGATTCACCAATAATTTGGCTGGCAACGCGAATCTCTTCGTCGGTCAGTTCGCCTGTGTCTGAATCAAGTCCGTCAATGTTGCAGGCTGAAAACAGAAACACGCCGGCCAGTGCCGCAAACAGATGTTTAATGTGGTATGCTTTACTTAATTTCATAGTCTCAATTGTTAGATTAATATGTATTCATCTCTAATACAATTGAAGAGGGGGGCTACCCCTAATCTTTTTTTGATTTATCTTTTTCTCTGAAAGAACCAAGCGCAGACCGCACGTCTTTTAAGGCCAGGCCCATATGGTTTTCAATCGTTTTAACACTTACATCCAGCATGGCGGCGGTCTCTTTGTAGGTTCGATCGTTTATAAAACAGCTTTTAAATACCTCTTGTCGTTTTTCAGGCATTTTTTCCACAGCTGCACTGAGAGCGTCTTTTAGATCATTATACTGAAGGTAATCTTCCGGTGATTCACCGTCATAGGTATGAGTAGACAGTTCGTCATCATCAAACTTACTGTTTTTCTTTACGTGGTTAATCATCCGGGTATACGCAATGCGGAACAGGTATGATTTGAGAGAGAGATCGGGCTTGATGCTGCTTCGATTCTCCCAGATATAGACGAAGGCTTTCTGAATCAGGTCTTCTGCGGTTGAAGGATCCACTTTTCTGCTGATTAAATACCGGTAGAGAGAATCGTAATTAAGTTCATAAAATGATTTAAAAGCAGAGTGATCTCCTTTTTTGATCCGATCATACAAATCTGTCCTCTCATTTTCAGACAGGGCCAGAAGAATAAAAAGTATGTTAACGTACGGCGTCAATTTTTTTATGAGGTCTTAGGTTGGAAAACGGATCAGTATCAGTACCTTTGAAACACCATCATTCGAATATATGTTGGGATTCAGGAAACAAAATTTAAGTACTTTTATTCAACAGAACGCTAAACATACGCTGAAAGAAACTTTATTCTAAAAGATTATGAACAAATTTATACTGTTAACATTATCGGTACTCTTCCTGGTTATCACAAGCTGTGCCTCCATTCGTGATGCCGCTTCCGTAAAAGAACCCAATGTTCAGTTCGCGGACATGACTATTCAGAATATCACCTTCGATGGCGTGACGCTGCTTTTCGATTTTGACGTTACAAATCCAAACAGGATGGGCGTATCTGCCGACAGCTACAACTACGAGTTTTTTATCAACGGCGAATCTTTTATTACCGGCTCCCAAACAGAGCGTATAGAGATTGGCAGAGAAGCTACCTCCCGGGTTCAGGTTCCTGTTTCACTTACCTTTTCAAACGTGTATGAATCGTTTCGTTCTGTAATGCGGCAGGACTCCATCTCATACAGAATGGCAACGGACGTCAATTTTTCTCTTCCTGTCCTTGGGTCGCGCAGAGTTCCGGTAGAAGCAAACGGCCAGCTGCCAATTCCGCGCGTGCCGCAAATTGAGTTTGGCGGGTTTGATCTGAAAAGCATGTCGTTTTCGGGGGCTGAAGCAGAAGTGACGTTCCGCGTGAGCAACCCCAACGCGTTTGCAATTGTTCTTGCCGGGGCCGACTATGCCCTGCAGGTGAACGGCCGCAACTGGCTTGATACCGAGCTTGGCGAATCGATCCGTGTTTCAGGTTCGGAAAGACGAGATATTACAATTCCGATCCGACTGAGCGCATCCCAGATGGGGTCCGCACTGGTTGAGATGATTGGCGGCCGTAAAGAGTTCGATTACAGGCTCACCGGCTCAGCGAATATCTCAGCTGAACTGGAAGGATTTACGGATGGCCAAACAATTCCTTTTGACCTGGAAGGCAGATTAAATATTGATGATTATTAGAAGTTTTCTCTGCTGAGGTTAAAATTTATTAAACGGAATACTCCGGGTAAGCATC
>CAZKIZ010000330.1:0-4025 GCA_964552935.1 uncultured Rhodohalobacter sp.
AGCCAGTGATTTCAGAAGCTTCTGATGGTGACAAGCAGGCAGCCAAAAAAGAATTACTGTTTTAAAAAAATTACCTTTATTGGAAGTAACGGATGAATCCGTTGAATTTGCAAAATTTCTGGTTTCAGAAACGCCATTCCCGGAAAATGCAGTAATTGATGCATTACACATTTCTATTGCTTGTGCTCACCGGATGGATTTCATTTTAACATGGAATTTCAAGCATATTGCCAATGCCTCTATACGTTCTAAACTTGAAGTATTGGCTAACAGTAAAGAAATGAAATTACCTGTTATATCTACTCCGGAAGAATTACTATTTTAAACTATGGAACAAGATCACATCATATCAGAAGTTCGAAAGAACCGGGAAAAATTATCAGAGCAATTTAGTAACGATCTGGACAAACTCTTCGAGCATTTCAAGAAGGAAGAAAATAAATCCAAATCAAAGCTTAAGAATTTTCAGCCGAAGAAGAAATCCGGCTCTTTTTAGTAAACCGGTTCTAAAAAAGCAAATCAAGCAGACACGTATTGGTTTAGTTATTTATAATCAAGTACTTAACCCCGCAGAAGAATTGCCAGACCGTTAGGGTGCTCCCTTAACAAAACTACTTCATCAAATGAATTGCTTTCTTTTTCGCTTTTAAGGAAATTGAACTATTAGAATCTAAATTGCTTAATTATGGAAGACACACTGACCAAACAGATTGAAAAACTAAACAAGAGCGAAAAACTGCTTTTAGTTGAAGCTCTATGGGATTCCATTGCCTCCGAGCCAGAGGATGTTCCGTTGCCCGAGCACCATAAATCCGTTTTGGATGAACGACCGAAAACACTTGATGAAGATACTAAAAAGGGAGAGTCTTGGGACAAATTCCGGAAAAACTATATAAGTTATTGTGGGCAAACCATTCATCATTACTCCCGAAATGAGCATTCGGGACTGAGTTTTTGTTAGCTAATGACATAGAGTCGAAACATACGCTGGATCTGCCTAAAAAGAATGCAACTCATGACACTGAAATCATCCAGTTTGCAGATGACGAAGATCGAATTGTGATTTCAAAGGACAGTGGTTTTCTTGATAATTATATTTTGGATGGGAGTCCCAAGAAACTGTTAATTGTTTCGACCGGTAATATCAACAACCGGAACATGATTCAATTGTTTGAGAAAAACCTGGAAACATTAAAATCACTGTTTGAAGAAAATTCAGTGATCGAAATCGATGAAGAAGAAATCCGGGTACACTACTAAAACCGGCCAGTTGACAAGTGTCTCCTGCGGAACGGTTCCGGTTTCTTGCTGAACAATAAAGTTAGTCGGCAGGCCGCAGAAACACCAAACCGTTAACCAACCTACCCTATCATTGTAAATCGAGGTTTAAGTCAGTATCTTAACAGTACACAAAAAACTTTTAAAGTACTGATATGGATATTTCAATTTCAAGAGACATAGAACCTCTTTCCGAGTTTCGAAAAAAGTCGGCGGATTTTATAAAGCGTCTTAAAAACGATAAACAACCGATCATTCTTACCCAGCATGGGAAAAGTGCAGCTGTATTAATGGATGTTTCAGAATATGAACGATTTACCAGGAAAATGGAGATGCTTGAAGACTTGCTTGAAGCCAAACAACAAGTTGAACAGGGTAAAACCCATTCGATGGCAGAGGCTAAAGAAAGAATCGAAAAGCATCTTTCTAAATGGAAGTAATTTTTACGGATCGGTTTCTTGATCGCGTTGAGGAGTGCACAGATTACATTGCCCTTGATCATGTTCCAACGGCAGTAAAATGGGCTCGTGGAATTTTTGAACAGTGCCAAAAACTGAGCGATCAACCGGAAAGTGGCAGAATCGTCCCAGAATTCAGGCGTCCTGAAATCAGAGAGGTCATCCACGGAAATTATCGGTTGGTTTATGAATTGAAATCTAATCAAATTGATATGTTGACCATTTGGCATACGAGGTCCCGAATTTCGGGACCAGATGACCCGCACCAGGTTGATTAACGAGCGGCTTAAGCGGACGAGTTTGCAGTTCGGGAATTTAGAATACATGTTGCCCCGCCGTTTAACCGCCAGACCGTTATGTTGCTTAAATGAATTCAAAAACTTTCATATTGCTTGCTGTTAGCATTTATTTGTCTTCAAATGTATATGCTCAAAAAACATATACCGTAGAAGGGAAAGTATTTGATAGTCAAACAAATCATCCAATAAAGAATGCTCAGGTTTGGTTATATGGAGTGCAAGCAGGAGCGGTTACCGATAGCCTTGGAAATTTTAAATTTGAAGTACTAAAATCATATTCCAGTACTCGAATGTATGTGCGTGTTTGCGGTGATGTTATCGCAACTAGCAAACTAATGGAGTTTAAATCAGATACTTACATTAAATCCAACTTTTCTGTGGTAAAAGACAAATCTGATTGTCCTTCACCTCCAAACATCCCATGGAAAGTCAAACCTTCTGAGTATGAGAGTTATCAGGGTTATTTAATTCTGGATATGCATGGTGTTTTTCTAAGAACATGTAGCGGTAATCCATATAGTCCAGTATGGCCAATCGATTTCAGAGTTAATGAAATATGGCCTGACAACGCACAATTCGGAGATAGCCTTTTTATTCAACTTAAAGGCCGATTGGACCCTTACTCTAAAGAATTTATTCCATTTCAAAATTTGTATGTTGGCGAAATAGTTTTAATTGACACAGTTGAAAATGAAAATTGTGACTTAAATTAAATCGCAACATAATAAACTCATAATCCCCGCGCCCGTTATGCACTGGGTCGTTATACAGCAAAACAGATCAATCACTGAATCAGAGTCCTGTATAGAGAAAAACACTGCTTTTGCTTAATTTCTACTTAATAAAACAAATTCTAAATCAATGAAAGTATCAGATCTTATAACGAATGAGCTTGAGCAGGCCTGCAAGAACTTTCAGGTTAAGGAGCTTTATGTTTTCGGCTCTGTTGTTAATGGAGAGATGTCTCAACATAGCGACCTGGATTTTTTAGTGGTTTTCAATAGATCTGGTTTTGAAGGTGCTTTTGACCAGTACATGGGATTTAAAGAGAGACTTGAAAAGATCTATGAGAGACCGGTTGATTTAATCCATCTCAAAAAATTTAGAAATCCTCTTTTTGAAGAAGAAGTTCAAAAGTCTAAAACACTTCTTTATGCCGCATAGTGCCAGAAAATTATTGCTTGATGTTAGCCTTTCTTGCCAGGAAATAATGGAATTTACTTAGGGAAAGTCATATGAAGAATTCCAAGAAGATCGTTTGCTGCAACTTGCTATCGAAAGAGAATTTGAAATAATCGGCGAGGCTTTATTCCGGTTAGAAAAGGTGGAACCGAATAAACTGGCTGACAGGATTCCTGAACATCGAAAGATTATCGATTTCAGAAATATACTGGCACACGGTTATGATATTATAGATGTTGCTGCAATGTGGGATTTTGTGCAAAACAGAGTTCCTAAATTGTTAGAGAAGGTTCAAAATTATTAGAAGAAATTCTAACTACATGCTTTGATGCTGTATAACAAAGCGGCTCAAGCGGATGAGTTTGCGTTTCGAGTCTTGAAAATAAATTATAGCTTAGCCGCCAATCCGTTATTTGACTACCCTCTTCTAAGTTTCAGAAGTTTTCTTCTGTTGTGAGTTATACGCCATTGGCGTACTTTTATCCAAATAGAATCGTTACTGAATGGAATTCTTTGAATCACCCGTTTTTTATGAAGCTGATTCAGAAGCTGATCAACAATGAGGAATATCACCTTCTCCAATTGCAATTGTCGGTCCGGCCTGAGTCCGGTGACATTATCAAAGGAAGCGGTGGAATCCATGAACTAAGATGGGCCGGTTCAGGTCGTGGAAAACGGGGCGGCATCCGGGTGATTTATTATTATTTCACCGCGGATGAGCAAATTTATATGCTTTATGCATATCCAAAGAGCAAAAAAGACGATCTCATTGTAGATCAATTGAAGCAATTGAAACAACTGGTTGAGG
>CAZKIZ010000331.1:0-4020 GCA_964552935.1 uncultured Rhodohalobacter sp.
CATTGAAGGATGGAGCTGCAAATTCGTTAAAGCAAATCGCGATCATTCCGGTGGACCTGCCGGGGATTTCGGAAGATACAATTCAGCAATTGGCTCTGTCGAAGCTCAACGAATCTGACCAGGCGCTTCTGCTAAAATCAGGTGAAGATCTGCAGCCGCTTGCCGGGATCTATTCTGTAGACCTGGCAAGTGAACTTGAGCACTTTCTGAAAACCGGCAACCGGATGGTGTTTGCGTTTGTGAATGGATTAGAATATTCAGTAATAGAGGTGGGTCAGGAAGAGTTAAGAAATCTCAACCGACCGGAAGATCTGCGCTAAATAATAAATGAAACTGATAATTAAAACGTAAGGTGTATATGGACCTCAAAAACAAAACCGCCATCGTAACCGGAGCCAGTAAAGGAATTGGACTGGCGATATCTAAAGCACTGAACAATGAAGGGGTACAAGTAGCGGGGTGGAGCCGTACACCACCCGAAAAATACAGTGATGAGCGATTTACACATATTGAAGCCGATTTAACGGATGAAGAATCCGTGGAAAGGGCCTGGAAACAAACGAGGGAAAAAGCTGGTGATGAGGTCACGATTCTGATTAATAATGCCGGAGTAGGCTATCGCGGGGTGATGGAGGAGATGCCGTCCGATCGCTGGCGATACCTTTTTGACTTGAACGTGCACGGTTTATTCTATGTGTCAAAGCGGGTGATTCCAGGCATGAAAATGCGCGAAGAGGGACATATAATCAATATTGGGTCGGGTGCGGGCACCAACGGAATTGCCGGAATGAGTGCGTACTGCGGCACCAAATACGCGGTTGTAGGTATCACCGAATCGATGCACCTGGAGCTGCGCGATTTCGGTGTGAAGGCAACCTGCTTGTCCCCCGGTTCCGTGGAGACCAGCTTCTCAGGCTCCAATAAAAACAAGCTGATGCCTGAGGACCTGGCTGCTTCGGTAGTGCATATGCTGACCTGCCCGAAAAACTTTCACTTTACGGATGTCCAGGTGCGGCCGCTTCAGCCGTGAAAAATTTTATGGATAGTGTCATTGCAACCCTAAAGGTGTCAGGTTTGATGAATAAAAGCCTTGCTATGTAATAAAAACCAATAAACCTGATAGGTTTCGATTTCGGTTTAATCAATTGTTCCGTATTAAGTCTCTCCGTAGGCTGACCGGGATAGAGGTGTGTCCCATCGTATTTTTCCACACCTCTGGATGAACATCCCCCTGTTTGAGGCTTTCCAAAAAGGGCGTCATCCCGCATCCCGAAGGCGTTCGGGACGGGATCTCCCATCCCTAAAACAGGCAGGAGATGCCGGATCGGAGTCCGGCATGACTGAATTGAGGACTAATTTTTTTTCTTTCTCGCCCTTTTTGGACAGCCTCACTTTTAGGACATAATTCAAAAATAAAACTCAGATTTTACCTGTATCAGAAAACGTCAGTCAACGAGTTTTTTTGCTTTCTTAAACAGGATGTTATTCTCTAAATGCACGTGCTTATGGAGATCTTCCTCAAATCCGGCAAGGTTTAGATAAAGAACCTGCCATGTTCTGCATGCGTCCGCCGGCGGGTTGAAGTTGTTGCTCAGCTTACGAATCTCTTTCATGACGTTTCCCGCACCTTCATGTTCCTCCTCCATTTGGGCCAGCTCTTCACGGAGGGAGTGAATCAAATCGCCCGGGATTTTTTCTCCGCCAATGCGGTTCTCATAGATCTCCCGAATCATGGGAAATACCCGCTCTTCTTCTGATTCAAGATGATCCATCAGCTCCTGCGACAGCGCCATGAACTTCTCATAGATCTCAATATTCTCGGGAAACCGCTCTCCGTGTACTTTCGCCACCTTAGCAGCATAAGCCGTTATTTCAGGCGTTTTAGACCGCACAAAATTGTGGTGGGTCTGCTCAATATGATCTATTAAAAAACCGGGTTCCCATGCGCCGTAATTTTCCTCACTGCCCGGACCAGGTTTTTCCAGTCCGCTGAGTTTTTCCAGTACCTTGTTTAAATCAAGATTCCGTTTGCTGCACGCTTTTTCGAGTGATAAACCTCCTCCGCAGCAAAAGTCTATGCCAAATTCTTTAAAAACTCCGGCTGCATGATAGTTCTTAGCTACGATATCGCCGATACGGGCGGCCGGCAGATCTGTAATTCTTTCTTCTGTTTGATTCATTTCGGTAGATGTTTGATGATTTTCGATTATGTAGGTTACTTCTTTAATCTTAATAAATGGATCTATTGTGAACCACATATAAATATTAAAGAGTATTTTGTCTTTTATTAAATAATACCATAATTTAAGTCCAGGTGATGGAGGGGAAAGGGATTGTTTTTCGCCCCCAATAATACAGAAGGCTTTAACAGACAAATAACAATTGGAGAAAACAATGAAGAATCGAAAACAATATATCAGAAAGGCATGTTCAGCGGGGGTGATTATGTCGCTTCTGTTTGCAATATCGCTGATTGCGGTGGTGGAGACGGCATTTGCGTGCCCGGCGTGTAATGCGCTGTATAAGAAACAGATTGAGGAGGATATGAGCGGCACTCTTATCGGCAAGGAGCTGATGGCGGCAATGGAGGCACAAAAACATCTTCCGCTCGACTTTGACGAGGCAACCAGTCACCTTTTCAGAGGTGATCAGCCGACTGCATCACAAGATCACGATTTTATCGAAATCATAGAGCGGGATGCGAATTTATCAATACCTGCAACCGGCTATGTTGACCAGGATGTGGCGGCGGATGTCAGCTACACAATTGAGCTGGATGAGGGGTTGGCATATCTTGGCAACGGTGTGGTGTACGACGGTTTTCGTACAAATCGATCCGTGCCCGGGCCGACTATCCGGGTGACCGAAGGAGATATCGTTGAAATCATTGTCCAAAATAATGGAAGTATTCCTCACGGTGCATCTATACATGCTGCCTATACACAGACATCCAAATATCTTGGTTCTATTCCGGCCGGTCAGTCAAAATCGGTGAAATTTAAGGCAACCATTCCCGGTGTTTACATGTATCACTGCGCGCCGGGCGGCCACGCCATTCCGATGCACGTGATGTTCGGCCAGTACGGAATGATTATCGTGGAACCGGCAGAGCAGAAGTTTAAGCTGGAAGAGGAGTTGGGGCACGGCCCGGATATTGAGATCGACCTTATTCAGCACGAGTGGTACGCAAGCGGTAAAGATGCGGTGGAAGGAAACCCAACCTATGTGACGTTTAACGGTGAGATCTTCAAATATGTGAAGGAGCCGATCACTGCAAAGCCGGGCGATTATGTTCGGATTAACTTTATGAACGTTGGCCCGAACCTGCTCTCCACGTTTCACCTGGTGGGAATTATCTGGGATTACGCCTACTGGCAGGGACACCCGGAGAACGTTCTCAAGGGAGGCCAAACGGTAACTGCGGGGCCATCTGATACCTTTGTGATAGAGTTTCGGGTTCCGCCGGATGAAGGATCATATACGATGCTTTCGCACGCTGTGGGATCAACAAGCCGGGGAGCCATCGGGCTTTTGGTAGCTGACCGTAACGCCGATACACCCAAGAGGATTGAAGCAACCGGGCCGGTCTACTCAGAGGAAGAGCTGGCAGAAATGCTGGATGATGCAAACCGGGTAATGTCGCCATTCAGGGCCGGAACACCGGATATTGATCCGCCTCATATCTACGGTCCCGATACGAAAGAGGTAACAGTGCGGATCATCGGAAATTCATACTATCCGAAAATCCTGGAGATAGATCCCGGTACAAAAGTGACCTGGATTAATGAAGATGTGTTCAGCTATTTGGCTGGAGAGTACTCCGGCATTCACAATGTTGTATCAACCGAAGGCCCCACCAATTTGAATTCACCTATGCTGGCTCACGCCGAAAGCTGGAGTTATACATTTGAGGAAGAGGGTGATTACAGCTATATCTGTACGCCGCACCCGTATATGGAAGGGAAGGTAAAAGTAAGGGCAACGGAAACAGATAGCGAAATGGCTACAATCATGTGGTCT
>CAZKIZ010000332.1:0-4015 GCA_964552935.1 uncultured Rhodohalobacter sp.
GGGATTCGACATGACCGGGTGATTTATAAAAAAAGGGCAGAACTCATCCTTGCAGTTCTGCCCAATTTCCCCATCTTGATTATTCGTTCGTACCTTGAGGTCAGTTCGCAAGTGCTGGAGCACAAATTCTTCCGTGGTATCTCAGGTTGTAATCCAGCACCACTGGTGCGAGTTCACCATCCTCCCCTGAGGCAAAATCCAGAAAATCGATTGTGCCGTGCGTTTTCATATTTCCATGTGCACCCTCATACAGCCCTTCGCCGCCAACAATATTGTATCGGTTGGTTACCCTGATTGTGGTGCCACCGGAAGAGGGCACGGGCGAAGCAGTTCCCCGGTCTTCCGAGATAATGACGCCGTCATCCGTGATAATGATATGGCCCATCTCAAACAGGTCGGCGCCCCATTTTCCGTTTCCCCGAACATCACTGTCCGGACCATAATATGCTCCGATCTGCCCGTTCAGATCGCCAGTCATAGTATTGAAAAACGGCCCTTTGATAAAGTCTACTACTCCTGTTACAGTACCTCTCACATTTTTGCACGATGATGAAGACCGGGCATCTGCAATAGCATCGAATCGCTCAGTTTGTATAGAATTCTCTTCAGCTGCCGGAGACGTGACACTGTCACATCCGCTTATTACCAAAAAAACCGACATAGTGACGAGTAATAGTATCTGGTTTGCTGTTAATTTCATTTGTGCTCTCATTGTATATTCTCCCGTTTTGGATGGTTAAGATTAATCACTACAGTTCAATATCCGGCAAGCAGATCTGAGGGATCATAGAAATCATTAATTTTTTCTAATCGATGATTATGTCCTATTGATTCTATTAATTAGAGAGATAACCGTAAATATGCAGAAACAGAGAAAATGGGCCAATCAGATCAGCAGTCAGTTACTACATTGTTGCATGCTGCGCGTGATGGGGATCCATCAGCATTTGACCAGCTTTATGAAAGGCTCTACAAGGAACTCCACAACCTGGCCCGGCTGGTCAGGATGGGAAACGCAGCAGAGACTCTGAATACAACCGCACTGGTTCATGAAGCTTATATGAAACTGATACCAAGCAGGGAGCATAACTGGCAGGATCGCACACATTTTTTAAGAGTGGCAGCCCGTGCAATGAGACAGGTAATTGTGAAGGCGGCACGCAGAAAAAAAGCGTACAAAAGAGGTGCCGGAAACATGAACATTACCTTTAAGGACGAACTGTTTGAGAATGATACAATCACTCCTGAAGATATCCTGTCACTTGATGATCTGCTTTCGAGGCTCGAAGAGTTTGATGCCCGGCAGGCAAAAGTGGTGGAATACAGGTTTTTTGCAGGTATGAATGTTGAGGAGACGGCCAGCCTGCTTGATGTAAGCACCGCAACCGTAAAACGCGACTGGAGAATTGCCAGAGCCTGGCTCATCAAAGAACTTGGACACCAACCGCCATGAACAGAGAGAGATGGAGCAAAATTAATGAGATATTTAATGAAGCATGTGAAAGGCCCCGGAAAGACCAGAAGGCTTATATTCGCGACATTTGTGGCAGCGATTTTGAATTGATAAATGAAGTCTTTGAACTGCTTGAGGCCGACCAGGCCGGAAACACCCTTTTGGATTCAGCACATCACAATCTCATTACCGTGGTGGAGAAGATAGAGGAGCCGGTGCCGTCAAAAATCGGCCGGTACACTATACTGAAGGAGTTAGGACGGGGAGGAATGGGAATTGTATACGAGGCGACGGATCCGGGCCTCGATCGTAAAGTGGCTCTTAAGCTCCTTCCGCTTCATGCAGGATATGATGAAAAAGCGAAAAAACGATTTAAAGATGAAGCAAAGGCAGCATCACGTCACGATCACCCAAACATCGTAACGATTTATGAAATTGATGAAACGGAAGATGGCAGGCTCTTTATTGCCATGGCGTGGTATGAAGGCGAAACGCTGGGCGAGCGTCTGAAAAAAGGTACTGTGCAGAGAGCCGCAGCCGCTGACTGGTTTCTTCAGCTTGCGAAGGCCCTTGAAGCGGCGCATAGGGCGGGAATTATTCACTGCGACATAAAGCCTGCAAATCTATTTATTACCGTTGATAACCAATTAAAAGTACTGGATTTCGGAATCTCAAGGCTCATGCATTCGGAATCTGAACTGCCCGCTTCAGCCGGTACCATTGCATATATGAGTCCTGAACAGCTGCGGGGTGAACCCATTGGTCCTGAATCCGATATCTGGGCAGCCGGTATAACCATGTTTGAAGTTTTCACCGGGAAAAAGCCGTACAGAGCTGAGAGCCGGGACGAGCTTCTTGAGAAAATTGCAGGCTCAGAGAGAATAACTGAACTCCGATCAGAGAAATTGGGGAAGGTGATTGAAACCTGCATCAACCCGGACAGCAGTGAACGCTATCAAAATGGTGAAGCGCTGGTAAAGGCGATTGGTGAGGTGAGGTCAGCCGGCGAAAGAAAAAAAGAAAAATCAGCACTTGCTATAATTCTTGTACTGGTTGCCTCACTCCTTACGATTTTTTATCTGATGAGGAATCCTGAGGCATCGGTTACAAATCCCGGCCCGGGTCCTTCAGTAGCCGTTATGCCATTTCTGAACCTGAGCGGTTCGCCGGATCTTGATTATCTAAGCGAGGGAATTACCGAGGAGTTGATTCATGCATTGTCTCTCGAAAGGGACCTGTTCGTACCGGCCAGAACATCCGTTTACATGTTTGAAACCCAAGCGGCTGATATTGCGGCCATACGTTCACAACTTCGGGTAAACTATCTGCTCGAAGGCAGCCTATTCGTTGTTGATGATACTATAAGAATCAAGGTTCGTCTTGTGAATACATCAACCGGATTCAGTGAATGGTCTGAAAGTTATCAATATAATCCATCAGAGATTGTTGAAATTCAGCGCAGCATCACGTTATCGGTACTAAATCAGTTGATGGAAACGGAAACTTCCTATTCTGATTTGCACTATGGTTCACGAGAGAGAGTAAACCCGGATGCGTATGCTAATTATTTACGCGGACGATATCACTGGAATAAGCGAACCGGTGATGGATTCATCAGAAGTATCGAATTTTATGAGCGTGCCATTGAAGCTGATCCCGGGTTTGCACGTGCACATGCAGGTCTGGCCAAAACACTTGCATTGAGCGTATGGTACCGGGGCACACTGCCGGATGAGTCCTATCCGATTGCAAGAGCTGCAGCCGATACGGCACTGCAGCTGGATCAAAACCTGAGTGAAGCCCACGCCACAATGGGTTCTATATATTGGCAATATGAGCGGGATCTCTCTAAAGCCGAAGATGCTTTCAGAAGGGCTATACAACTCAATCCAAAGGATGTAAGTGCTCACAACTGGCTGGGGGAGCTGCTTGTCTACACCGGCAGGTTTGATGAGGGAATAACGCACCTTACGTATGCGATGGAGACGGATCCGCTCTCACTTGTAACCATCGTGGATACTGGCACGGCATATTATGTGACCGGAGATTACGGTAAAGCTCTCGAATACTATAGGAATGCGCTTTATACGGAACCGCAATTTGCACTGGCGCGAATATTTATGGGTATGGCATATGATGCAATGGGTGAACCTGAACTCGCCATTGAGCAGCTTGAAACGGCTATAGAAACAGGCGGACCGAATCCATTGTGGCTGACACTGCTTGCGAGGTCGTATGCCGGCTCGGGTAACCATGACAAAGCCAGGATGCTTCTTTCAGAAATATATTCAGCCGGAGAATCCCGGTTTATATCCCCGCTGTCTCTCTCCATGGTGTATATGATGCTTGGTGATTATGAGAAAACATTCCGTTTAATCGAGCAATCCATTGAAGTAAATGATCCGTTTCTTGTGTATATAGATATTCATCCGGCGTTTAACCCGTTGCGCGATGATCCTCAGTTTCAAAGTCTGGCTGCAACAGTCTGGAAATAGTTTTTCTGGTTCTACAGTCCCGAATTTTCGGGATTGTGGGTAACGAAAATCTTAGCATTTCAATCTT
>CAZKIZ010000333.1:0-4010 GCA_964552935.1 uncultured Rhodohalobacter sp.
CCTCCAGTTCTGCACAATCTCCCGAACCGCATTGCGCTCTACAAGGTCCATTTTTTTGAAATGGTACTGACGCGAATGTTTCAGCGAATCGAGATACCCGATGTCTGAGGCGTAGGTCAGCTTGTCGATATTCAGAATCTCCATGTCAGGATAATGTTCATGCAGATGCAGAATCAGATTTGACCCGATAAAACCTGCGCCGCCGGTTACGATAATTCTCATATACGTTTTCTTTACTTGTTTTTCGTTGCGTAGAAACTTGATTTCGATTGTGAATCTTGATTGTAAAAGTACCCTTTGCCCGATGTTAGCTTTTGGGGGAAAGTGACAATGGCGGTTAATCTTGCGTGCTTAAAAGCATAAAATGGACGCTTCTGAACTCAGAGAGTCATCCCCCTTGCTCACTACGTTCGCCTCCCCCTTCGAAGGGGGACTTACATCCTTTCCAACCCAAAGAGTCAGAAGTCTAAACTAAAAACGAATTAAAACAGATCTTTCTCGTCAATCTCGTCCAGCAGAGGCATCTGCTGATCTTTCTTTGAAAGGATTGGATCTTCGATTCCCCACTCTATATTCAGATTCGGATCGTTCCACCTCACCCCGCGTTCAAGCCTTTTGTTGTAATAGTCGTTACATTTGTAATAAACTGTTGCCTCTTCAGAAAGCACTGCAAAACCGTGTGCAAATCCTGTAGGAACAAACAGCATGTGCCGGTTTTCAGCACTTAAAACGGTTGAAAAATGCTGGCCAAATGTGGGTGAATGTGCGCGCATGTCTACGGCAACGTCCAGGATTTCACCACAGGCAACCATCACCAGCTTTACCTGCGATGAAGGCGGCAACTGGTAGTGCAATCCGCGAACGGTATTTTTTTTTGAGGTCGAAATATTATCCTGCACAAACTCAATATCAATTCCTGCCTCTTTAAGCACGTGCTCGCGGTAAACCTCCACAAATTCTCCGCGGGAATCTTTAAACGGAGTTGGTTTGATAAGTTTTACCGTTTTCAAGGGTGTTGACTCAATTTTCATACTTGTCTCACCATTTAATTTATCCTGTTAATCAACTCTCTAAGTCCATCTTTCCAGTTCAGCTGCTCCAGCCCGGCTTCCTTTAGTTTACTGCAGTTTAACAGCGAAAACGACGGCCGGCTGGCTTTGGATGCAAACTGTGCAGAACTCACGGGCCTCAGTGTAACGCGTTCGCTTTGTTCTGTTTGTTTAAGAATCTCTTCCGTTAATTCGTACCAGGTAATCGCCCCTGCCGAACTGATGTGAAAATATCCTTTCTGGTCCAGATCTACCAATTCTATTGTTTTATCTACAACATCGCTGCAAAAGGTCGGGCTTCCGATCTGGTCGTTTACAACCTTCAGCTCATCTTTCTCCTTAGAAAACCGCAGCATGGTTTTAATAAAATTATTCCCGTACGCGCCACAAAGCCACGACACGCGCAGTATCAGCCAGTTACCGCCGATTCGTCTAATTTCCTCTTCGCCCGCCCGTTTCGACGCGCCGTATACATTTTGCGGATTCGCAGGATGATCTTCCGGGTATCCGTCCGGAAATTTCTGCTTGTCCCGTTCTGTTCCCTCAAAAACATAGTCCGTACTGTAGTGAACCAGCATTATACCCCGGCTTTTGCACGCATCTGCTACATTCGCTGCTCCATCCCGGTTCACCCGAAAAGCGGTCTCTTCGTTATCTTCGGCGTCATCCACTGCAGTATAGGCTGCGCAGTTAATGACTACATCCGGGTGCTCGTTATCCAGCACCTGCGCTACACTTTTTCTGTTGGTAATATCAAGAGTGTCTGAACCGAAACCTGCGGCTTCATGGGGTGATTTTTTTAGCCGTTCCATCCACTCTCTGCCAAGCTGACCGCCCGCTCCTGTGATCAAAAATTTCATGCCTTATTGCAGTTTATACGCCAGTTCGTTTGCAGTTTTATACGATTCGTGGGTTCCGGCATCGGTCCACCATCCGTCAAGAATGGAGTAGCGCATGGTTCCCATCTGAATGTAGTGGTTGTTGACATCCGTAATCTCCAGTTCGCCGCGCTGCGATGGCTTGAGATTTTTTATCAGTCCAAATACCGAGGAGTCGTACATGTAGATTCCGGTTACGGCAAAATCTGATTTAGGCCGCTCCGGCTTCTCCTCGATACTCAAAATCTTATCGCCTTTCAGTTCAGCAACCCCAAAGCGTTCTGGATCCTCCACTTTCTGGAGCATAATCTGCGCACCGGTACCGGGGTAGTTTTTCAAAGATTCGTTAAGTGATGCTTCAAAAATGTTATCACCCAGGATTACCGTCATAGAATCATTGCCGATGAAATTTTCAGCCAGACCCAGCGCCTGCGCAATACCGCCTGCTTCATCCTGGACCTTGTAGGTAAAGCGGCATCCAAAATCTTTACCTGAGCCCAGCAGATTCACCACATCCCCCATGTGATCCGTTCCGGTCACGATCAAAATCTCATCAATTCCCGCTTCGGTAAGCTTTATAATAGGGTAATAAATCATCGGTTTGTCCCCTACCGGCAGGAGATGCTTGTTTGTGACTTTCGTGAGCGGAAACAGCCGTGAACCGGTTCCGCCTGCTAATACAATTCCTTTCATAAAAACAGTTTTTGATGAACAAAATGAGAGTCGTTCGATAAACCTGGACAGATATACATTTCAGTCGTTTAGATTGATCTCTGAGCCATCAAAATGATACTAAATCTGAAGGCTAATAATTTGAAAAATTAGAAGAGATTTATCTGGTTTGAATGTAATTGCATATGATTATCAAAACCGAATTGAAACAGCATGAAATCTTCAGTTCACCTGATAGTTATGTGCAGACCTGACAGCATGCTCAGTCCCAGTGTTTTTCACTTCGCGGGATTCTCCGTCAATTGACGGATCGGAGCTGGTCCCGCGCTTTTCGGGAAGAGTTTATGTCGGCGTCCATAGCTAATGTAGAGCGATTTTATTGAGAAACTCAAATGTAGTTATTTCAAACGCTGTCAGATCCGGTAGGTGCTGACAGGTTCTTATTGACGTTCCCAACCTTGGCACATCGCCAGCATGAGATTGTCAGTTCTGAAGCCGTTCATACGCGGAGGAGTGTGATGGATCGGCCTCACGAAGCAGGTTGTAGGCCTCAAGACGGGTTTGAACATCGGCTGACTGGAGCAGGGCCACAATTTCATTGTATTTTGTATCAAAGAAAATATCGAACAGGTAGTTGTTGCTTGTTCGTCTTTTGGTCTCCTCAAGAGTTCGCACAACTTCCACCACCTCTTCAATGGCCGCCCTGCTGTTGAGCGTAAACTGATCGAGCCCAAATCGATGGTAGCGGTAGAAAGCTTCTCTTAGAGGCTGGTAATTGGGATTCTGAAGATCAGAAATCAATCCGTTACGGTTTCTTTGAGCACCGATGGATCGTCCCCACCCCTGGGCGCTGCTGTTGCGGCCAAGTTCGAATATATCCTGTGCTTTGCTGAAGTACCGGGTTCCGCCAAGGCGGGAAAAACTGTCGTAATCGTAACCAAGAATGATGTAGGCATAAAAATCGATAAAGCTGGTCAGGTCATCAAACTGAAGTTCGTCAAACACCAGGTTTTTATTTCTGGGATAGCTGAACGCCCAGTTGTTATCGCTTAAAACAATGGCAGAAGATTCCTGGACCGTATTGTAGATCGGCCGTCGAACACTGAAAAATGCTTCCGCGGTATAATTGAACTGATCATCCGCGCCGGTGAGAACAATCTGTATCTGGCAGCGAATTTGTTCATGCTCTTCGTACCGGTCATCCGTCCACCTGTTCTCATTAATGTAAGACTCAATATCACGCTCCAGCTCAGATATATACTCATAGGCCGATCCGCTAATCTGGCGCGTATTAAGACTTACGCTGCAGTTAAACTCTTGTGCATCAGCTGTTTCTGCAAAACTGAAAACCAGGCCTGAAGCGAATAAAAGAAGAAATTTCAATTTTTGAATTTTATTCCACATATTCTTT
>CAZKIZ010000334.1:0-4002 GCA_964552935.1 uncultured Rhodohalobacter sp.
CTCTTTAAATCTACTCTATAACAACAATGAAACCTTACAACGATATATTATAGTTGTGATATCATTTTCAGAAACCACAAAAATTAATCAAAAAATAAAAATCATCTAATATAAAAACTATGAAACAATCAATATTTATACTCACAACCTTTGCCATCATGTTCGCATTTATTGCGCAGTCATGTGACAGCTCATCCAACGAAATGCAGCGAGCGGAAACCGATGTCATCGAGGCAGAAAGAGATTTAGAAATTGCGCAAAGTGAAATCGAAGCCGATGTACGAATTTACAGGCAAGAGATGGCGAGCGAAATCAGAGAAAACAACCTGGAGATCGCTGAAATAAAAGAGCAAATTCAGCACGAAGAGGCAGACGTAAAGGCAGCCAATGAAGTTAGAATTGCTGAGCTCGAGCGTACCAATGATAGTCTGAAAAGAGAAATAGATAACTACAGTGTTACTGACAGAGATAACTGGAACAGTTTTAAAGACCAGTTCGGCAGCAACATGAATGACCTTAGTAATTCATTGGACAACTTCTTCTCAAATACAACCACTACTTCCAGAAACTAATCTTCACCTAAACTATCAAATATCATGGGTAATCTATTATATATCGTTGCCGTAGTATTAGTAATCGCCTGGCTGGTTGGATTTGTAGGATACAGTGCCGGTGGAATTATTCACGTTCTGCTTGTAATCGCTGTCATTGCAATTCTACTCCAGGTTATACAGGGCAGAAGAATTGCTTAGTGAGGGCTTTGCGCCGCAGGCATCCCTTCTGGGGAAATACCCATCTTTCGGCTGATGGGTGTGCCTAACCCGTCAGCCCGCACAAGCAGCGTGCAGACGGGCATTAATGCAAAGCTCTGTTAGTGTATACCAAACAGAAAGAATGAACCCAAAAATACAGACTATATGAAGACATCAAGAATTATACTCAGCACCCTTTTAGCTTCGGCCGCCGGAGTAGCAATTGGAATGCTGTTTGCACCGCAGAAAGGATCGAAAACAAGAAAGCAGATCTCGGAAAAAAATCATGAATACTCAGACTATCTGTCTGATACCTATCATGATGCGGTAGACTCGGTGACGCATTCCCTGGAGAGTGTCCAGGATGAAACAGAAAAACTGGTTAAGAAAGCCAAAAAATAGCATAGCTAAGGTCAATATAGTTTTGAGATAAGAGACAGATTCTATTCAAAGCGCATTAATGCACATTCCTTTTTATAAGGGGTGTGTATTTTTTTTTGCCACTAAATCGAGATCAGCTCAAAACAGAAAAAACAGTAAATCTGCAGACAGTCGCCACCTCCATCTGGTATCGGTTTTTTTGCGATCCGGCTGCTCCGTTTTCATACTGTTAATCATGCAAGTCTTTCCTCTTTTTCTGTAATGCAAGCTGTGGTTTTATATGGCATTTTAATGAAGGACTTATCAATGAAATTAAAATCGACAGAGTTATGAATAAGAATAAGAAAAGTGCCCTGACCGGGGCTAATGACGGACCAGATAAAGCAGATGACCCGAACAAGAGAGAGCCAGAACCTGACGATGCCAATGAAGAGGTTGCAATGCCCCCAAAGGAGATGCCTGAAAAGAGTCATCCTCATGAAGAGGAGATTACAAATTACGATTTCGTAGCAGAATACGATTTCATAGCAAAGTAGGGCTACATCAGAGCCCTGTTGCAGCAATCTGATAAAGAAATTATTTCAATATTCAACCACTGATGACCGGAAGCCGCAAATACTCTGTCATCATAAACCAACCCTTTTTATGCTAACGAAATCAACTGAAAGTTCACATACCATTTCAAAGAACAACGGCAGCGCAATAGATAAGGATATGAGCTCCTCTGAGCTTATGGAACTATTCGAAGATCAGCTTAAAGATATTCTTTGGGCTGAAAAAGCACTGCTCAAGGCTATGCCAAAGATGATAACAGCAGCCACATCGGTAGATCTGCTTGCACTCCTGAAAAATCACCTGGAGCAAACCAAAGAGCAGACTGACCGTTTAGGAGAAGTGTTTAAAACGATGGACAAAAAACCCTCAACCAAAAAATGTGATGCCATGGAGGGTTTGATTGCCGAGGCGAAAGATATCATACAAGATTGTGGAAAAGGCACTAAATGTGATGCCGGAATAATTGCGGCAGCACAGAAAATTGAGCATTACGAGATAGCCACTTACGGAACACTGCGTGAATTTGCAGAAACACTTGGTTTAAAAGAGGCTGAAAAGCTGCTTTTAGAGACACTTGAAGAAGAGAAGGAAGCCGATCAAAAACTGACTGAAGTAGCTGTAAGTGTGGTCAATATGGATGCGGCTGTAAAACAAGCGCAATGATAAAATAAGAGGAAACCATTATGAGCAAACTTTTAAAGGGAGCACTCGCAGGTTATGGAGCCATGAAGTTAGGGGGAGGATGTTTTGGCACCATTATCGTATTTGTAATCATTTTTTGGCTTCTTGGATTTTTTTAAGTCAAAAATTTCTAAGAACTGAACGTATTTAAACCCAAAATCAAAAAGACAGCATAAAATGGATAAGAATAAAGGTATCGGAAACGACAGCATTGTAAATGATCACCCAAAAAATGGTGACCGCACGAGTAATCGTCTGAAGGATGATAAGTTTGAGAATGATCGCCCGAAGGATAACAACTATAAGAATGATCATCCGGGGCGAGATGACATGAAGGATGAAAATAAAGCAGCTGAAAAAAGCATGCTAACGGGCATGTTCAGCGATCGTAAAAGCACGGAGAATGCCTACAATTCCATGCATGAGAGAGGATATACAGAGGATGAAATTAACCTGGTAATGTCTAAGGAAACTCATGACAAATATTTTTCTGATGACAAAGAAGATACGGAACTTGGCAATAAAGCGGCTCAAGGTTCAGGCGCCGGCTCAGCCATTGGCGGTTCCATTGGTGCTGTTGCAGGAGTTATTGCTGCAATTGGAACGAGCGTGGTTATTCCCGGACTCGGACTTGTTGTTGCCGGACCTATCGCAGCCGGACTGGCCGGAGCAGGTGCCGGAGGATTAGCCGGAGGAATTATTGGAGCCCTTGTGGGATGGGGAATACCTGAAGAGCGGGCCAAAATATATGAGTCAGGCATAAATGATGGCCACATCGTTCTGGGTGTTCAGCCAAAAAATGAGAAGGATGCAGAGCATTTTGAGGAAACATGGCAGGAAAATAATGCTCGTGAAGTTCACAGATAGAGTTGTTTTTTAAAACAAGGGAATCGGGAATAAGGCCCGGTTCCTTTTTTATTTTCATGATGTTTTACGCGACCTGGTTTTCTCCCGGAAATTCCTGGTGCATTTAGATATCTGGTGAAAAAGCTCCCCTCCTGATTTTAAAAACTCATATCGCACTTCAGTCACCACCGCGGAATACTCACTTCAACTATATATGATCCATAAATCCAATCTTATGAATACAGAGAAAACAATTGACGCACTGAACAAGCTTGTAGTAACCAACAGCGACAGAATTGAAGGGTACGATACAGCATCGGATAACACCGATAAAAATGAGTTAAAGACTCTTTTCTCAAAATTTGCGCAAACCAGCCAGACGTGCCGGCACGAATTGGTCAGAGAAATAAAAAAATTAGACGGCAAAGCGGAAGAGGGCACAAAAGCGTCGGGCAAATTCTTCAGGGCCTGGATGGATGTCAAATCAGCGCTTGCAGGTAATGACAGAAAAGCAGTTCTCAACTCGTGCGAAGAAGGCGAGGAGAGAGCAATTGAGTCTTATGAAGCTGCACTTGAAGAAAATTCAGAATATTTGACCTCAGGTCAACAATCGATGGTCCGGAATCAGCTCGACTCGATCAAATCTGACCGAAACAAAATACGATCGATGCAGAATGTTATGACTGAACTCTCCTGATAATAAAACACGGGGGCTGTCTCGTGTGGTTATTAGCAGATTTGTGAAATGTTTATCGGTTATTGGGAATGGAAGTTTCACGGTTCAGGG